>NZ_JBSFMS010000040.1:0-54612 GCF_053599675.1 Streptomyces sp. NPDC000880
GTGGAAATTCTTCCCGGCCTCGAGCGTGAACGTGTAGTGGCGTCCCTTGGGGCGACGGGCGTATCAAGGGGGGCGCGGTACGGGCAAGCCCTCAGTGCCGGCGGCCCTCCACCCGCCTGCGGACGACGAAGATGGTGGCGGTGGCCGCGGCCACTACCAGTGCGGTGCCGGCCGCGAGCTGCCCGGCGTTGAGCCCTCCGATGCTGCCACCGAGCCCGCCCCTGACGGCCCCGGGCGCGGTGGCGGTGCTGCCGATGGTCGGAGTGGACCTTCCGCCCGCGATCGTGATGTTGAACGATCCGGTCCCCTGCCCGGGGCAGTTGAACTGGACCGAGTACTGCCCGCCGACTCTGGCGTCCGAGTCGACAACGGCCGTCGTGGAGGAGCCCGGGCGGATGGTGACGGTGTCGAAGACCCCGGAAGTGGCGGTGGCCATCGTGTTGCATCCGCTGGCGGACAGAGTGACGCGCCCGCCCGGCGCGACGGTCGAGGGGCTGACGCTGAAGACGGGCGACGTCGCCTGGTTGTCGGCTGCCGCCGAGGTGGGGGCGGTCAGCGTAAGTGAGGCCACTCCCAGCAGAGCGGCGGATGCGACACGTATCGCACGCATGGACATTCCTCCGGGTCTCCGAGGGGCAGCTGCGGAACCGATTTCCACAAAATGCAGAGAATGCACCTCGATGACCGAAACGCTAAGAGGTGCTGTTACCCCCCGCGATCGCTGTCGCGCGAATGGGGTATCGATGTCCCCCGTGCGGCGCATCGCCGGGGCGTGTCACGGTGTCATTTCCGGTGCCGGGTGAGGGAGCGGCTGCGTGCAGGCGAGCGTAGGACCGGGGTGTACTGGGGACGGAAGCCGTCCGGGCAGACAGGGAGCGCAGGCATGTCCGAGCTGTATCGGCCGATCGAGCCGCACGACCAGGGGATGCTCGATGCCGGTGACGGCCACCTCGTCCACTGGGAGGTCTGCGGCAACCCTGGCGGTAAACCGGCCCTCGTCGTCCACGGCGGGCCGGGCTCGGGATGCTCCACCGGCGTACGCAGCTACTTCGACCCGGACCGCTACCGCGTCGTCCTCTTCGACCAGCGCGGCTGCGGCCGCAGTACGCCGCACGCCGCCGATCCGGCGGCTGACCTGACCCACAACACCACCGGCCATCTCCTCGCCGACATGGAACGGCTGCGGGAGCACCTCGGCATCGAGCGGTGGCTACTCTTCGGCGGATCCTGGGGCTCGACACTGCTCCTCGCGTACGCCGAGCGGCATCCGCGGCGGGTGTCCCAGATCGTCGTCAATGGGGTCACCACGACCCGGCGGTCGGAGATCGACTGGCTCTACGGCGGCGTCGGACGGTTCTTCCCCGAGGAGCACGAGCGCTTCAGGTCCGGCGTCCCCGAGGCCGACCGGGAGGGCGGTCTCGTCGCCGCCTACGCGCGCCTGATGGCGGACCCCGACAGCGGCGTACGGGAGCGGGCCGCCACCGAATGGTGCCGCTGGGAGGACGCCGTACTGTCCCTGGAACCCGAGGGCGGGCCGAGTCCCTACAGCGGCCGTCCCTCGGCCGCGCGACTGGCGCTCGTACGGATCGCCTCCCACTACTTCGCGCACGGCGCCTGGCTGGAAGAAGGCGCCCTGCTGCGCGACGCGGGTCGGCTCAAGGGAATTCCCGGCGTCCTTTTCCACGGCCGGCTGGATCTGAGCAGCCCGCTCGACACCCCCTGGGAACTGATCCGTGCCTGGCCCGACGCCGAACTCGTCGTGGTCGACGACTCGGGGCACAAGGGCAGCGCGTCGATGCGGGCACAGGTACGCGGCGCACTCGACCGGTTCAGTTCCCTGAGTGACTGACGGAGCCAGTGGTGCGGTTGAGATCAAGCCATTCCGTCTTAGGGCGAATTCCCCTGGTGGAAGAGGGATTTCGACGATTCGCGACTGCGACTGAGAAGATTTTTTAAGACGCGTTGAACACACCGCTCCCCGCTGTCCGTACCTAGGGCCATGAACGGCGCACCCAGGCGCCGAGGCAAGCTCGATGGACTCGGGAGTGGACATGAACACCTGGCGGAACGCCTCGCTCGCGGCGACTGCGGCGGCCGTACTCGCGCTGACGACGGCGTGCGGTCAGGACAAAGGCACTGAGAATCCCAATGGTCAGGCGGTAGGCGCGGCCAACCCGGCGCAGCCCGCTGACGGCGGCTATGGCTCGGACTACGGCTCCGGCGCCGCGGACCAGGCGGCCGCGAAGCCGGCCGGTCAACTGGCCGTGTGGGACAGCAAGGAGCTCGGCAAGGTCGTCACCGACAGCGCCGGCTTCACGCTCTACCGCTTCGACAAGGACACGGCCAGCCCGCCGAAGTCCAATTGCGAAGGCGAGTGCGCGAAGGCATGGCCCGTCGTGGCCGCCGGCGGCGCCTCGGCCGCCCCCGGCACCGACGCCTCACTGATCGGCGAGGTCACCAGGGCCGATGGCTCCAAGCAGCTCACCATCGACGGCTGGCCGATGTACCGCTTCGCCAAGGATGCCAAGCCCGGCGACGCCAAGGGCCAGGGCGTGGGCGGCACTTGGTACGCCGCCGCCCCCGACGGCAAGAAGGCCGCGGGTGGCGCGGGTGCCGGGGCGGGCTCCGGCGGGGACTACGGCGACGGCGCGGGCGCCGGTGAGGAAGCGGGCGGCGCTGCCGACCTGGCCGGGCTCTCGGTCCGCAAGGACCCCAAGCTCGGCGAGATCGTTGTCGACAAGAACGGTATGACGGTCTACCGGTTCGAGAAGGACTCCGCCTGGCCCATGAAGACGGCCTGCACCGGCGATTGCCTCAAGAAGTGGCCGGTTGTCGACCCCGTAGCCAAAAATGACACAGAGGGAATCCTCAAGAAGGGCTTCGTCACCTTCAACCGTCCAGACGGAATCAAGCAGCAGACCATCGACTGCTGGCCGATCTACACCTTCTCGGGCGACACCAAGCCCGGTGACACCAACGGTCAGGGCGTTGGCGGCACCTGGTACGCGGTATCTCCCCAGGGCAAGCTGGTCGGAGCGCCCAAGTAGTCCCCCACGCCGCGCGTCCGGCCCGGGCCGGCCCGTCTCACGCCCCCGCGTGATGACGGGCCGGTTGCTGTGTAACGTCGGCGTGTGACCAAGAACGGACCGCTAATTTCCATTTGGGCTGGCTCAGTTGGCGGGCGATCAGTAGCCTCGGCTCGAACACTGGCCATGGACATGGCCGAACTCCCCCGTGGCGACTTGTTGGAGACATCGATGGAGCGTCCCGCCTGGGCCCCGCAGGGCATCGACATATCGGTGCCGAGCGTGTCCCGCATTTACGACTACTACCTGGGCGGGTCGCACAATTTCGAAGTCGACCGGGAAGCCGCCCGCAAGGCTATGGAGTTCATGCCGGGCCTCCCCAAGGTCATGCAGGCGAACCGCGCGTTCATGCGCCGGGCCGTGAATTACGCGGTGAGCGAAGGTGTCACCCAGTTCCTCGACATCGGTTCCGGCATTCCGACCTTCGGCAATGTCCATGAAGTGGCACAGCAGGCCGGCGCCGAATCCCGGGTCGTGTACGTCGACCATGACCCGGTCGCCGTCTCACACAGCCGAGCCGTGCTGGACGGCAACGAGCAGGCCGTCGTCGTCTCCGCCGACCTGCGCAAGCCGCAGCAGATACTCGAAAGTCCCGAGGCGACCGGACTGCTCGACCTGGAGCGCCCGGTGGCGCTGCTTCTCGTCGCCGTACTGCACTTCCTCGAGGACGAGGACGACCCGCAGAGCGCCGTCGCGGAGCTGCGGGACGCGCTCGCGCCCGGCAGTCTCGTCATCGTCACCCACGCCTCGTACGAAGGCATCCCGGTGCCCGAGGAGCAGGCGGGCGGCGCCGTCGGCGTCTACCGGAACATACGCAACCCGCTGGTCATGCGCTCGCGCGAAGAGATCGCGCGGTTCTTCGAGGGGTACGAGATGGTCGAGCCCGGTCTGGTGTCCATGCCGCTGTGGCGGCCCGACACCCCTGCTGAGCAGGAGGACCCATATGCCTTCGCCGGCTTCGCCGGGGTGGGGCGCAAGGCGTGATGGCGCCGTCGCAGGCGGCGGGTTCCGCGGCGGACCCGGACGGCCTGGAGGACAGACTCCGCAGGTTCGCGACGATCTGGAGCCGGGCCATCTTCCCGGTGACGGCCACATCGCTGACCCGGCCTGAGGTCGAGGAGCATCTGCTGCCGCTGGCCCGGGAGTTGAGCCTCTCGCTGCACGCGCTCCCCTTCGACCCACAGGTCGCGCAGCGGGTCGGAGCCGCTCTCGTCGAGGCACACTGCACGGACCCCGAGGCGCTCAGCCGCACGCTCGGCGTCATCGACGCGTATCTGGTGCTGTACTGCGGAAGCGGTGATCCCGAGCAGACGGCCGAAGAGAGCCGGGCCCGCTGCGCGAGGCTGCAGCACGCGCTGGCCGCAGGCTTCGCCCAGGGACTGCGCGAGCGCACGCTGGCCGAGCAGGAGGCCATCGCCCGCTCCTCGCTGCTGGCCCGCAGCGACGCGATGCAGGCGCTGCACGCCACCGAGGCGCGCTTCAGCGCGGTGTTCGAGGGGGCCGCGATCGGCATCGGGATCGCCGACCTCGAGGGCAATGTGCTCGAGGTCAACGACACCCTGACGCGCATGTTCGGCGGCCTTGAGCACCATGTGCGCGGCAGGAAGGTGACCGACTGGGCGCACCCCGAAGACCGGCCGCACGTCTGGCAGTTGTACCGGGAGCTGGTGCGCGGCGAGCGCGAAGACTTCCGGGTGGAGAAGCCGTTCTTCCGCAACGACGGCACCGTCCTCTGGACCAATCTGACGGTCTTTCTGCTGCGGGACGCCGACGGTCAGCCGGAGTACCAGCTGGCGCTGATGGAGGACACCACCGAGCGTCGGCTGCTCAATCTGCGGCTGCGCTACGAGGCCACGCACGACGCGCTGACCGGACTGCCCAACCGCACGCTGTTCTTCGAACGCCTGGAGAAGGCGCTCTCCGCCGGCGACGGCGCCCGCTTCGGCCTGTGCTACCTCGACCTCGACGGATTCAAGGCGATCAACGACAGCCTCGGCCATGCGGCGGGGGACCGGTTGCTGGTGGAGGTCGCCGACCGGCTGCAGAGCTGCGCCACCGCGCCGGGCGAGATGGTTGCCCGCCTCGGCGGCGACGAGTTCGTGGCGCTGACGACCGGCCCCGACACACAGCGCGAGGTCGAGGAACTGGCCACCCGTATCCTCGCCGTACTCGCCTCGCCCATCTGTGTCGACGGCCGGGAACTCACCGTCCGCGGGAGCATCGGCATCGTCGAGGGTCCGGCCGGCGAGTGCACCACAGCCGAGGTGCTGCGCAGCGCCGACATCACCATGTACCGGGCCAAGTCCGCGGGTGGCAACCGCTTCGAGCTCGCCGACCCGGAGGCGGACGCCCGCGCCATCACCCGGCACGGCCTGACCACCGCGCTGCCCGCGGCGCTGGAGCGCGGTGAGTTCTTCATCGAGTACCAGCCGCTGGTGCACCTGGGCGACGGGAGCGTGCACGGCGCGGAGGCACTGGTGCGCTGGTGCCATCCGCAGCACGGCGTGCTCGGGCCGGACCAGTTCATTCCGCTCGCCGAGCACACCGGGCTGATCGTGCCGCTGGGCCGCTGGGTGCTCCAGGAGGCCGTACGCCAGGCCAGGTACTGGCAGGAGCGCCACTCCGACGGCGGCCCGCTGAGGATCAATGTGAACCTCTCGCCCGCCCAGCTGCACCACCCGGGTCTGGTCGCCGACACGGTCGACGTCCTGGAGCGCTCCGGCCTCGAACCGGGCGCGCTCTGCCTGGAGGTCACCGAGTCCGCGCTGATCGGCGCGGACGAGGATCTGCTCAAGCCGCTGCGGCAACTCGCCGAGATGGGCGTGGACATAGCGCTGGACGACTTCGGCACTGGCTACTCCAACCTCGCCAATCTGCGCCGGCTGCCGGTCAGCGTGCTCAAGCTGGACCGGTCCTTCACCCAGGGAATGCAGCGCCACCCGGCCGACCCCGTCGATCTGAAGATCGTCGAAGGGATCGTCTCGCTGGCGCACAGCCTTCAGCTGGCCGTCACGGTCGAGGGGGTGGAGACGGGCGCGCAGGCGCACCAGCTGCGGGAGCTCGGCTGCGACACCGCGCAGGGCTGGTACTACGCCCGGCCGGGCCCGCCGGACAAACTGCACACCCTGTCGCTGGCCGACGCGGTGTAGCGGTTCGGGCTTCACCGGGGTTCCGCCACGGACTCCCGTCCTCAATCGCCGGACGGGCTTGATTTCCGCCCCGTCGCCCGTGTGTCCAGCAGCACCCGCTGCAGCTCTCGCGCGGCGCGCGGCGGGGCGACGTCGCTGCGGTGCGCGAGCGCGATCGTACGCCGCAACCCCGGCCGGGCCAGCCGCGTGACCCGGAGACCGCGGCCCGCCCGCTCGGCCACCATGCTCGGCACCACGGCGACGCCGAGCCCCGCCCGTACGAAACCGAGCACCGCGTCCATCTCGCCGCCCTCGACGGTGAAGCTCGGCTCGAAGCCCTCCGCGCGGCACGCGGCGACCGTCAGCTCGCGCAGGTCGTAGCCGTGCCGGAACATCACCAGCGGCTGGTCGCGCAGATCGGCGATCCGCACCGGCCGGCGCGGCGCCGCGGCCGCGGCCGAAGACACCACGACCAGATCCTCCCGCAGCAGCTCCACGGTCGTCAGCGCCGGCGATGCGGGCGGCAGCGGCAGCACGATCAGAGCCAGGTCGAGGGAGCCGCGCGCCAGCTCCCGTACAAGATCGTGCGAAGCGCTCTCCTCGATCAGCAGCTGGATACCCGGATGCAGATCGTGGAAGACGCGCAGCACATCCGGCAGCAGGCCGGTGCAGAGACTGGGCGTCGCGCCGAGCCTTACCCGGCCGCGGCGCAGCTGGACCAGTTCCTCCACCTCGTGCCGGGCGGTGTTGGCGTCGGCGAGGATGCGCCGGGCCAGCGGCAGCAGCGCCTCGCCCGCGTCCGTGAGCGCGATATTGCCGCGGGCCCGGCTGAACAGCTCGGCGCCGAGCTCCTTCTCCAGTGCCCGGACCTGCTGGGAGAGCGAGGGCTGGGAGACATGGACACGCTCGGCGGCATGCGTGAAGTGCCGGGTCTCGGCCACCGCCACGAAGTAGTGGAGCTGCTGGAACTGCATGGGTTCACGATAGGGCATGCCTATGGAGATGAGCTGGATCATGTCTTGGACCTCTGGAGCCCTTCGGCCCTAGCGTTCCTCGTATGGCTCTGGCAACGCGGACGGATCGAAAACCGCCCCCCACGCGCACCTTCTGGGGATCGACGGTCGGCAAGAAGACGGTCATGGCCGTGAGCGGACTGATCATGCTCGGCTATCTGGTCGCGCATGTGATGGGCAACCTCAAGGTCTTCTTCGGCCCGGGGGAGTTCAACGCCTACGGCCACTGGCTGCGCACCATGGGCGAGCCCGTCCTGCACTATGAGTGGGCGCTCTGGATCGTCCGCGTGGTGCTGCTCGCGGCCGTCGTGGGGCACGCGGTGTCGGCGTACCAGCTCAGCCGCCGGGATCTCAAAGCCCGGCCCACTCCGTACGCGCACAAGAGGCGGCGAGCGAGCTACGCCACCCGCACCATGCGATGGGGCGGCATCATCGTCGCGCTGTTCATCGTCTGGCATCTGCTCGACCTGACAACTCTCACCGTCAATGAGAACGCCCAGCCCGGCCATCCGTACGAGAACGTCGTCGCGACCTTCTCCACCTGGTACGGCAACGTCATCTACATCGTCGCGATGCTCGCCGTCGGTCTGCACGTCCGGCACGGATTCTTCAGCGCCGCCCAGACCCTCGGCGTCGGCAACGCCACCCGCGACCGCGCGCTCAAGGCGCTCGCCAACGTCCTCGCGCTGGTGTTGACCGCGGGCTTCATCTCCGTACCCGTCGCCGTCATGACCGGAGTGGTGAGCTGAAATGAACGAGTACACCGACTACACGGCCTACGAGACCGGCGCACCGATCGCCGACGCCAAGGCCCCCGAAGGACCCATCGCAGAGCGCTGGGACCGCCGGCGCTTCGAGGCCAGGCTGGTCAACCCGGCCAACCGCCGCAAGCACACCGTCATCGTCGTCGGCACCGGCCTCGCGGGCGGGGCAGCCGGCGCGACACTCGCCGAACAGGGCTACCACGTCGAGCAGTTCTGCTACCAGGACTCGCCGCGCCGCGCGCACTCCATCGCCGCCCAGGGCGGGATCAACGCCGCGAAGAACTACCGAAACGACGGCGACTCGATCCACCGCCTCTTCTACGACACCGTCAAGGGCGGTGACTTCCGCGCCCGCGAGTCGAACGTCCACCGGCTCGCCCAGATCTCTGTGGAGATCATCGACCAGTGCGTCGCGCAGGGCGTGCCCTTCGCCCGCGAGTACGGCGGCCTGCTCGACACCCGCTCCTTCGGCGGCGTCCAGGTTTCCCGTACCTTCTACGCCCGCGGCCAGACGGGACAGCAGCTCCTGCTCGGGGCCTACCAGGCGCTGTCGAGGCAGATCGCGGCCGGCTCAGTGAATCTGCACGACCGCACCGAAATGCTCGATCTGATCGTCGTCGACGGGCGGGCCCGCGGCATCGTCGTCCGTGATCTGATCACCGGGGAGATCTCCAGCTACTTCGCGGACGCCGTGGTGCTGGCATCCGGCGGTTACAGCAACGTCTTCTATCTGTCGACGAACGCCATGAACTCCAACGCCAGCGCCATCTGGCGCGCACACCGGCGCGGCGCGTACTTCGCCAACCCCTGCTTCACCCAGATCCACCCCACCTGTATCCCGCGCACCGGCGACCACCAGTCCAAGCTGACCCTGATGAGCGAGTCGCTGCGCAACGACGGCCGTATCTGGGTGCCGAAGACGCGTGGCGATGAGCGGCCGCCCAACGAGATCCCCGAGGACGAGCGCGACTACTACCTGGAGCGGATCTACCCCTCCTTCGGCAACCTCGTCCCGCGCGACATCGCGTCGCGGGCCGCGAAGAACGTCTGCGACGAGGGCCGCGGCGTCGGCCCCGGCGGGCAGGGCGTCTACCTGGACTTCGCCGACGCGATCCGGCGGATGGGCCGGGAGAAGGTCGAGGAGCAGTACGGCAACCTCTTCGAGATGTACGAGCGGATCACTGCCGAGAACCCGTACGAAGTGCCGATGCGGATCTACCCCGCCGTGCACTACACGATGGGCGGGCTGTGGGTCGACTACGACCTCCAGACCACCGTTCCGGGTCTCTTCGCGATCGGCGAGGCCAACTTCTCGGACCACGGCGCGAACCGGCTCGGCGCGTCCGCGCTGATGCAGGGACTGGCGGACGGGTACTTCGTACTGCCGTCCACGATCAGCGACTATCTTGCCCGCAACCCCACCCCGCAGAGCGTCGACGCCTCGCACCCGGCGGTGACACAGGTGCTTGCCGAGACAGAGGACCGGCTGAGGCGGCTGCTCGCGGTGGACGGCGACCGCACCCCCGACTCCTTCCACCGCGAACTGGGCGAACTCATGTGGGAGTTCTGCGGAATGGCGCGCACGGACGAGGGCCTGCGCAAGGCGCTCGACCGCATCCCGCAGATCCGTGAGGAGTTCTGGCGCCGCATCAAGGTGCCGGGCATTGGCGAGGAGTTCAACCAGTCGCTGGAGAAGGCCAACCGCATCGTCGACTATCTGGAGCTGGCCGAGCTGATGTGCCTCGACGCACTGCACCGCGCCGAGTCCTGCGGCGGCCACTTCCGTGAGGAGTCCCAGACGCCGGACGGCGAAGCCGCCCGCAGGGACGAGGAGTTCGGCTACGCCGCGGCATGGCAGTTCGAGGGAACGGGCGCGGCGCCCGTCCTGCACAAGGAAGACCTCGTCTTCGAGTACGTCCACCCCACTCAGCGGAGCTATGCATGAAGCTCACCCTGCGCGTCTGGCGTCAGCAGAACCCCGACGCCCCCGGCGCCATGGCCACTTACGAGGTCGACGGCATCTCGAGGGACATGTCGTTCCTCGAGATGCTCGACACCCTCAACGAGGAGCTCATCCTCAAGGGCGACGAGCCGGTCGCCTTCGACCACGACTGCCGCGAGGGCATCTGCGGAGCGTGCAGCCTGGTCATCAACGGCGACGCCCACGGCCCGGAGCGCACCACCACCTGCCAGCTCCATATGCGGTCCTTCCGGGACGGCGACACCATTGACATCGAGCCGTGGCGGGCCGCCGCCTTCCCGGTCGTCAAGGACCTGGTCGTCGACCGCTCCGCCTTCGACCGCATCATCCAGGCCGGCGGCTACATCAGCGCCCCCACCGGCTCCGCCCCCGAGGCCCACGCCACGCCGGTGTCCAAGCCCGACGCCGACTTCGCCTTCGAGCACGCCGAGTGCATCGGCTGCGGCGCCTGCGTCGCGGCCTGCCCCAACGGCTCGGCGATGCTGTTCACCTCCGCGAAGATCAACCATCTCAATGTGCTGCCGCAGGGCGCGCCCGAGCGTGAGACGCGGGTGCTCGACATGGTGGCGACGATGGACGAGGAGGGCTTCGGCGGCTGCACGCTGACCGGCGAATGCGCGACGGCCTGTCCGAAGGGCATTCCGCTGTCGTCGATCGCGGCCATGAACAAGGAGTGGCTGCGCGCCACCCGGAAGGTGCGCCGCTAAGGCCTTGCGCGTATCCGGCCGCCTTCCAAAGCACGCCCCAGCTGTGTTGCCCTGCGCCACACCTCCCCGGCGCAGGGCTTCGGGCAGCTCCTCCAGCCGCCCGGCGAGGCCTCGGCGGCCTTCTTGTCCCGGCCCAGCGCCCTGCGTATCCCGTCCGTGAAGCCCACCGAACGGCCGAGCCCCATGCCGATCCGGCCGGGGAAGAGCGATTCGAGCACCCCGAACTGCTCGGCGCCGACCAGAGGTTGATGGTTCGGCAGCGGCGGGCCCGTCGTATCCCTCGGGGGTGCGGGAACGGCCGAGTACGGACCGCCGGGTGGACGCGATCACTGAGCTCGCACCCAGTTCAACGCGCTCACCGCAGCAGGATGCCCCCGGCCTTGCCTAGGGTGGGGGCTGTGACGCGAAACAGCAGGCCACTGGCCATATTCGACCTGGACGGGACGCTCGCTGACTCCGGGCACCGGCAGCGCTTCCTGGAGCGCAAACCGCGCGACTGGGACGCCTTCTTCGCGGCGGCCCCCGACGACCCGCCGCTGGCGAAGGGCATCGAGATGTGCCTGCAGGCGGCCGAGGAGTGCGAGGTCATGTACCTCACGGGCAGGCCGGAGCGGTGCCGCAGGGACACCCTGACCTGGCTGGCGGAGCAGGGACTGCCCGAGGGCAGGGTGTTCATGCGGCGCAACGACGACCGCCGGCCCGCCCGGACGACCAAGCTGGAGATCCTGCGGCGGCTGGGCCGCGACCGGGAGGTCCGGATGCTGGTGGACGACGACCAGTTGGTGTGCGACGACGCGGAGCGGGCCGGTTTCCGGGTTGTACGGGCCGGATGGGCGGCAGGTACGACTGAGGCGATGAAGGACGCGCAGGAACGGGAGGGCCGCACCTGATCCGTCGTACGTGCCGGGCCGGGCGGTCGTACGGTCCCGGTGGTCTACGCGTCCGCCGGTCAGTCGCCCTCGTCGAGACGGAAGCCGACCTTGAGACCGACCTGGTAGTGCTCGATCTCCCCGTCGAGGATATTTCCGCGGACCTGCGTCACCTCGAACCAGTCCAGTCCCCGCAGAGTCTGGGACGCACGGCTGATGCCGTTGCGGATGGCGTCGTCGACGCCCTCGTGGGAGGTGCCGACGATCTCGGTGACCCGGTAGGTGTGATGTGACATGTGTGTCGCACTCCTCTCGACGCGTTCACTCCACCGTGCCCCACCAGGAGTCAGTCCGCGAGGCGTCGGGGGCCGGACGGTCGTCCGCGGCCGGGCCGAGCGCCGGCCGCGAAACGACGCGGTACCGGTCGCCGCGGTAGAGGGACCGCACGGTCGAGCACCAGAGCGGGGGAGAGGACCGGGACGCCGAGCAGCTCGTCCTCGTCCTCGCTGAGAACGGTCGGCTCGATCGACCGCACGGCCCGGGCGGCGCATGAGGTCAGGTGGCGCATGGTCCCGGCGCGTCGACGGTGTCGCGACCGGGTACTACCAGGCTCCGTCATCGGCCTCTTCGGCGGCTGCGTCGAGGTCCGACCACGTGGCGTCGGTCAGGTCGTTGCCGGCCCAGCGGGCGGCGGACCTGACCTCGTGGGAGGAACGGAACCCCGCGACCACGCCGGCCACGGCAGGGTCGCACAGCGGGAAGCGGACGGCGGCGTGGGGGAGGACGGTGCCGTGCCGGGCGCAGACGTCGGCAAGGCGCCGGGCACGGCGCAGCACCGCGTCGGAGGCGGGACCGTAGTCGAAGGCAGCGTTGTCGGGAGGGCAGGGCCGGCTGAGCAGACCGGAGTTGAACGGCGCTGCGGCGACCACCGAGACACCTCGCTCAGCACACGCCGCCAGCAGCGGGCGAGCGGTGCGGTCGATCAGAGTCCACCGGCCGGCCACCATCAGGGCGTCCACGTCCGCTTCGGCGACGACCCGCAGCAGTGGGGCGACGGTGTTCATGCCGACGCCGACGGCGCCGATGACGCCTTGGTCGCGGAGGGCTACCAGGGCGGGCAGTGCCTGGTTGATGGCGGCGTCCAGGTGATCGTCGGGGTCGTGGACGTAGACGATGTCCACCCGGTCCAGGCCCAGGCGGGTCAGGCTGCCCTCCAGGCTCCGCAGGACGCCGTCACGCGAGTAGTCGGGGCGGCGGATCAGCGTGTCCGGTACGGCGAAGCCCCCCGCGGCCAGGTCGGATCCGGTGGGTGCGGGGTGGGGTTCCAGCAGGCGACCGACCTTGGTGGAGACAGTGAACTCCGCCCGTGGCCGGTGGGCGAGGGCCGCGCCGAGCCGCCGTTCGGACAGTCCGAGGCCGTAGTGCGGGGCGGTGTCGTAGTAGCGCACACCGACGTCCCAGGCGGCGTCGACCGCGGCACGCGCCTGGTCGTCGTCGAGCGGGGTGTAGAGATTGCCGATGGGGGCGCCGCCGAACCCCAGGGAAGTGACGCGGACACTCGTACGGCCGAGCCGGCGGGCCGTCACGCGGCGATCCCGTACCAGCGCGCGGCCGTCGTGCCGAAGACCGCCTCGCGCTCGTCGGCGCTCAACTGGTCGGTGAGCGTCTCGGCGAGGGCCAGGACGTCGTCGTAGCCGGCCGCGAGCAGGCAGACCGGCCAGTCCGAGCCGTACATGAGGCGGTCCGGGCCCACCGTCGCGAGCAGTACGTCCGCGTAGGGGCGCAGAGCACGGGCGGGGGCGGCCTCGGTCCGGGTGACCAGGCCGGACAGTTTTACGGCGACGTTGGGGCAGTCGGCCAGATCGGTCAGCAGCGAGGTCCACGGCTCCAGGCTGTCCGTGCCGACGATCGGATTGCCGGCGTGGTCCAGAACAAAGCGGACGTCCGGCAGTTTTCGTACGGTCCGGACGGCAGCGGCCAGTTGGTCGGGGCGGACGAGCAGGTCGTATACGAGGCCCGCGGCTCCGACCGCCTCGATGCCGCGGCGGACCTCGGGACGCGCCGTCCAGTCCGGATCGGCCTCGTCCTGGATGCCGTGCCGGATGCCGACGAGTGCGGAGCCACCGGGCAGCTCGCGCAGTTCCGCGAGGCGGTCGGCGATTTCGGGGTCGGTCAGGCTCGTCCAGCCGACGACCGCCCGGACGTGCGGGTCCTTGGACGCCAGGGCGAGCAGTTCCGGTGTCTCTTCCGGCACGGCGATGGTCTGTACGACGACCGTGGTGTCGATGGCGTTCCCGTCGAGCGCCGGCCGCAGTGCGGCGGCGGTGAAGGTCCGGCGCAGGGCAGGCACGCCGCGGGTCCACGGCTGGTCGCGCACTTTGAGGTCCCACAGATGGTGATGAGCGTCGATGCGCACCGTTCGATCCTTTGAGTTGGTGGACGGATTTTCGGACGGGAGCCCGCGCCCACCGCCCGGGTGGGGCGCGGGTCCTGATCTCTGCGGGCGGCGGCGCGGGCGCGGCCCCGGGCGGGGTACGTGCGCTCAGTCGAGGTGGAAGATCTCCTCGGCGGAGGCCCACCACTGCCCCTCGGACACGCTGTCCAGCGGCTGCTGGCACGGGTCGGTCAACGCCCACCACTCGCGGGAGACCGGGTCGGCGGCGATCACCGCGGTGTCGGCGCTGTAGTCGGTCCCCGTGTACTCCAGGTAGCTGAACAGCAGGCCGTCCCGCAGGAAGATGGAGTAGTTGCCGATGTTGGCCCGCTTGAGGGCCGCGAGCACGCCCGGCCACGCGGCGGTGTGCAGTTCGCGGTACTCCGACTCCTTCTCGGGCCGCAATCGGATCACGGCGGCGAAGCGCTGCACCCGCTCAGCCCTCCTTCCGTAGCCGTAGCCGCATTCCGTCCATGCCGACGACGGGGCGCAGGTCGTGCCACGCCCCGTCGGCTCCGGATGTCAGGGGGTGTTCGGCTCCTGTCGTGCCGTGCCGTGCCAGTCTCATAGCGGTCTCTCCCACGGGTGTGCGCTCACAAATCCCGCCGCGTGGGGCACCGGCGGGCCGCACGGCCCCGCGCTCCGATCGCGGCTGGCGCCGGACTGCGGGTCCTGGTGGCAGCCGCACTGAACGCCCGTCCCGGCGCCGCCGTGCTCTCCATGGAAAAGGATCTGCTTCATCCGACATGCAGGACCATAAGGATCAGATCCCTTCCGGGCAATAGGTCCGGCTGGATATCCCTTTTGGTGTGATAAGTAGGGGTTATGAAGGGTGGTTGGAGGAAGTTGTCCTGGGACTCTTTCCAACCTGTAACGCAGATGTCATAGTTGCCCCGCCGATGAACCTGATTAATCTGAATCTGTAAGAGGAGGGTTACGCCTTGGCAGCCCCATCACAGGCCCCTGGCGAAGGGGATGACGACGCGTCGCGTCGCTACCGGCCGGGTTACGAACTGGTCGCCGAGCAACTGCTGAACTACATCGCCGAGCAGAACCTGCGGTCCGGGGACCGGCTGCCCACTGAACAGGGCCTGGCTGAGATCCTGGGCGCCTCCCGCAACGTCACCCGCGAGGCGGTGAAGGTCCTGGCCGCCATCGGCCGGCTGAGTGTGCGGCGTGGCGCGGGTATCTTCGTCGCCGACTCGACCGGCGGGCTGGCGGACGACCAGCTCACGCACTTCCGGCCGACGAGCATGGAAGACGTCCTGATGCTTCTGGACTACCGGACGGTGATCGAGTCGGAGACGGCGCGCCGTGCCGCCTCCCTCGCCACGCCGATCGAGGTCCGGACCATCCGGGAGTGCGCCGAGACATCACTGCTGGCGGCGCGGGCGGCCGACGGGTACGCCTTCGCCAGGGCCGACACGGCGTTCCACGACTCGGTGGGTGCCGCCGCACACAATGTGTTTCTGAGATCGAGCGTCGCCAACGTGCGGCGTTTCGCGTCACAGTCCGATGTGCTGCTCTTCCACGGCGACGTTCCCGGGTCGCTGGAAGTGGCCGCGCAACAACACCTCGCCATAGCTGAGGCGGTCGCCGCGGGGGAGGCCGGTCTCGCCGCGGAGCTGATGGTGGAGCACATCGCCACCACTCAGAGCCAGTTCGAACGAAAGATCCGCGACCGGCTGTTCAACCTTGACGGCCGCGGCGCCTCCGGGGCGCCAGTGCAGCCGTCGAGGAGCACCGGTGCCGCGGACGAGCCACCGTCCCCGGAGACGTCCGCCTCGTAAACCGGCATCACGCCGGTGCCACGGGCCCGCGGACCGAGCCACCCAACGCCAGAGGAACCCGGAGGACGACCGGGTTCCCAGACGTCACTTCATTCAGGCGATTGGATTTCCGTGTCTGTACCGTCTGCTCGTAAACGCATATCCGTACCGCTCCGAAGAGCGCTGGTAGCCGCTCTGTCCCTGGCCACGGTGGCGGCGCCGCTGGCCGCCGTGCCGGCCCAGGCGTCCCCGTCGAAGGTGTCGGGCCTGAACATCTATGTCTCGCCGACCGGCCGGGACTCCGGCTCCGGTACCGCCGCGCATCCGTTCAAGACGCTGGAACACGCGCGGGACTACGTGCGTAAGGCCAAGACGAAGGTCTCCGGCGATGTCCATGTGCGGCTGATGTCCGGTACGTACCAGCTGAGCCGTACCTTCAGCCTCACCGCCCAGGACTCGGGCAGTGACGGGTCCCGGGTCATCTATGAGGCCGCCCCCGGTGCGAAACCGGTGATCAGTGGCGGCAAGCAGATCACCGGATGGACCCCGGCCGACTCGTCGGGGCAGGTCTACAAGGCCAAGGTGGGCGACCTCGACACCCGCCAGCTCTACGTGAACGGCGAGCTGGAGACCCGGGCGCGCAGCGAGAAGAACCCGTCCGGCTTCAACAAGACTTCCACCGGCTACACCTTCACCGACACCGGCATCAGCGACTACCAGCGTCCCTCGGACCTGGAGGTCGCCAGCGCCTGGGGCTGGAAGCTCATGCGCTGCGGTGTGGAGTCGATCTCCGGCAACGCGATGACGATGGAACAGCCCTGCTGGGACAACGCCCATCTCCAGCAGGGCCAGGAGATCCAGAATCCGACATGGCTGGAGAACGCCCGCGAGCTGCTGGACACCCCGGGCGAGTGGTATTTGGACCAGGGCGCGGGCGAGATGTACTACATGCCCAAGGCCGGTCAGGACCTGTCCACCGCGACCGTCACGGTGCCGCTCGTGCAGGACTTGGTCGACCTGAACGGCACCAGGGCCGATCCGGTCACCGATGTGTCCTTCGAGGGCATCACCTTCTCCTACTCCACCTGGCTCGCCCCCAGTTCGCCCGACGGCCTCATCGAGGGCCAGGCGGGCTTCCGGATGGTCGGCGAGGACAACCCTGACTTCGACTCCACGCGTCTGGAGTGGCAGAAGACGCCCGGAGCCGTCAACGTGAGCTACGGCCACGACGTCAGCTTCGAGGGCAACACCTTCACCCACCTCGGCGCTGTCGGCCTGAACCTGAACACCGGCACCCAGGGCACCGACATCACGGGCAACGTCTTCCGCCAGATCGCCGCCACCGGCATCCAGATCGGCGGCACCGACGTGGTGGACCACCACCCCGACGACCCGCGCGACATCACCAAGAACACCACGGTCGACAACAACGTCGTCACCAAGGTCGCCGACCAGTACAACGGCTCCCTGGGCATCCTGGCCGCCTACACCGACCACACGGTGATCACCCACAACAAGGTCTACGACCTGCCCTACAGCGGCATCTCCGTCGGCTGGGGCTGGGGCCTGACCGACAAGGGCGGCGACACCAACTACCCGGGCAACTCCGGCGTACCGATCTGGGACACCGACACCACCAGCCGGGACAACATCGTCACCAACAACGAGATCTACGACATCATGAAGTCGCAGGCCGATGGCGGCGCCATCTACACTCTCAGCACCAACCCCGGCGGCGTGGTCTCCGGCAACTACATCCACGGCGTCCCGACGCACGCCTACGGTGCCGTCTACCACGACGAGGGCAGCCGCTACTGGCAGAACACGGGCAACGCCTTTTGTGACGTGGCGTACCAGTGGCTGCTGATGAACCACGGCATGGACATCACTGCCACCGGCAACTTCACCACCCAGCCCGCGTTCACCACGCAGGCCAACAGCACGGGCAACAACGTCAGCGGCAACATCACCGTCGGCTCCTGCCACCAGCTCCCGGCCTCGATCGTGAACAACGCCGGCCTCCAGCCGGACTACCGTCACCTCGACCCGGGCCCGGACGTCACCGACAGCACGGCGCCCACCGCGCCCGGCACCCCGGCCGCGGTCGCCGGCTTCCCGACGGTGGTGGACCTCAACTGGTCGGCGTCCACCGACAACACGGGCGTCACGGGCTACTCCGTCTACCGTGACGGCAAGCTCGTCAGCGCCTCCGGAAAGACCTCGGTGCGCCTCTCCGGCCTGACGGCGGGCGAGACGTACAGCTTCCAGGTCACCGCCCGTGACGCGGCCGGCAACGAGTCCCCGAAGGGCGGGGCAGTTGAGGTCACCATGCCCTCCAACTCCGACCTGGCGCTGAAGAAGCCGGTCACCGCCTCGTCGGATTCGGAGGGAAACATCCCCGAGAAGGCCGTGGACGGTGACCTGTCCACCCGCTGGGCGCAGGGCCTCGGCCTGCCCGACCCGTCCTGGATCCAGGTGGACCTCGGTGCCCAGTACGACGTGAACGGCGCGATCACCACCTTCGAGAAGAGCAGCGGTTACAAGTACCGCATCGAGGTGTCGGCGGACGGGGTCAACTGGGAGACGCTGGAGGACCACACCTCCGCGAACACCACGGCGTCGACCAACTACGCCCACACCGCCGAGCCGGTCCCCGGTCGCTTCGTGCGGCTGACGGTCACCGGAACCAGCGGGAACGGCGGCAGCGTCTACGACTTCCAGGTCTACGACACCCCCGCGGCACCCAGCTCGGACAACACGGCCCCCTCGGTCCCCGAACAGCCCGACGTCAAGCCGCTGTTGCCCAGCCTGGTGGAGCTTGACTGGCCGGCTGCGACCGATGACACCGGCGTGACCAGCTACGTCGTCTACCAGGACGGCGAGCGGATCGCCGTCACCGACGCCACGACTCTGCAGGTCTCCGGCCTGACCCCGGAGACGGAGTACTCCTTCACCGTCGTGGCCCGCGACGCCGCGCTGAACGCCTCCGAGCCCAGCGAGGCGGCCGTCGTCACCACGCCGGCCGACAACGACCTGGCGCTGAGGAAGCCGGTCACCGCCTCGTCGTACTCGGAGGACAACACCCCTGAGAAGGCGGTGGACGGCGACCTGTCCACCCGCTGGGCCCAGGGCCTGGGCCTGCCCGACCCGTCCTGGATCCAGGTGGACCTGGGCAGGGACACCGCGGTCTCCAGCGTGGTGACCACCTTCGAGCTGCCCAGCGGCTACAAGTACCGCCTGGAGTACTCGACCGACGGGACGACGTGGTCCATGCTCGACGACCACACCTCCGAGAACACCATTTCGAAGGCCAACTACTCGTTCGCCGACGAGCCCGTCACCGCTCGCTATCTGCGGCTGACCGTCACCGGTTCGAGCTGGAACGGCGGCAGCATCTGGGGGCTCCAGGTGTACGGCGACTTCTAAGCCGTACGCACCCCCGCCCCGGCACGCTCTCACAGAAACGAAAGCCAGGATGAAGATCACCCACGTCGAAGTACACCGGATCGATGTTCCGGCGGCCAGCCCGCCCTTCAGCTGGAGGGACGGACTGAGCGGAAGCGCTCCGGTGGGCGACGGCGCGGTCCTGCGCATCGGCACCGACGAGGGAGCCGAAGGGGTGGCCCTGTTCGCCAGACCGGGAGCCTTCACCACCCTGCAGGACCTGGTGGAGCGGGTCTTCCGTGAGGAACTGGTCGGAGCCGACCCGTTCCAGCGGGAATGGCTGTGGCACAGGGTGTGGGAGCTGGACCGCATCCACGAACTCCCGCTCCCCACCCTGGGCCTCATCGACACCGCGCTGTGGGACCTGGCCGGCCGGTACTACGGCGAGCCGGTCTGGCGCCTGCTCGGCGGCTTCCGGGAGTCGATCCCCGCGTACGCCTCCACCTCGACGTTCTCCAGTATCCCGGAGTTCCTCGACGTGGCGGACCAGTGCCTGGAACTGGGCTACCGCGGAATCAAGCTGCACGCCTGGGGCGACGCCCGCCGTGACGCCGAGCTGTGTCTGGCGCTGCGCGACCACGTCGGCCCGTCGATCCCCCTCATGTACGACGGATCGGCCGGCTTCGACCTGCCCGATGCGATCCGCCTGGGGCGGGCGCTGTCGGAGGCGGACTACCTCTGGTACGAGGAGCCGATGCGCGAGTTCAGCATCTCCGCGTACCAGCGGCTGGCAGCGGCGGTCGACATACCGCTGCTGGTGGCCGAGACCTCCGACGGAGCGCACATGAACTCCGCGGACTTCATCACGTCCGGCGCCGCCACCTTCGGGGTGCGGGCCGGCACCACGCTCCGGGGCGGGATCACCGGCGCCATGCGCACAGCACACCTCGCCGACGCCTACCGGCTGCGTGCCGAGGTGCACGGTTCGGACATCCCGAACCACCACCTCTGCATGGCCATCTCCAACACCACCTACTACGAGTCCCTGGTGACCGCGGCGAAGGTCGTCCGCGAGCGCCATGTGGACGACCAGGGCCTGGTGCACGCCCCCACGGGGCCAGGCATAGCCCTCCCACTCGACTTCGGCTACGGCAGCGAACTGCAGCCCTTCGTCGAGCACCCGCGCTGACCGGGCGGTGGCCGTCCGCCCCGACGGCCACCGCACCCGGTGCCCCCACCGGGCGCGTTACCTGTCCCACGCAAGAAACAAGAAAGGCAAGACGATGAGGTCTTCCGGATCTCCGAGAGCCGGCCGACGCCGCACAGTGCTGCGCACTGCGGCGGCCGCGCTCTCCCTGGCCACGGCCGCTGTGCTGGCCGGTTGTGCCAGCGCCGACACCTCCACCGATTCCTCCTCCTCGGGTTCGGCGTTCAAGCCGGTCACGCAGAAGGACGGCTCGCAGATCACGGTGTGGGCCGACTCGACCCGGCTGCCGTCGGTGCAGGCGTACCAGAAGTCGCACCCGGACGTGAAGATGAAGATCGTCACGTACGACGGCGGCGCCGACGGCTCCACATATCTCCAGTCGAAGGTGCAGCTGTTCGACCGGACCGGCAGCGGCTGGCCGGACGTGGTGTTCGGCCCACCCACCGACATGACCTGGGCGTCCGAGCCCACAAAGCCCGGCGCGCAGCCGTTCGCCGCGCCCCTGGACGACAAGCTCGTACCGCAGAGCACGCTGGGCGGCTTCGCCAAGGGCTCCCTCGCGCCCTGCCAGTTCAACGGCCACACCTACTGTCTGCGCAACGACATCGCGCAGGTGGTCCTCTGGTACAACAAGAACCTCATGGACAAGTGGGGATACAAGGCCCCCACCACCTGGGAGGAGTACGCGGCCCTGGGCAAGCAGGTCGCCAAGGAGCACCCCGGCTACCTCGTCGGCTCGGTCGGCGACACCAACTCCCACGAGTCGTACTTCTGGGCCGGCCAGTGCCCGGCGTTCAACCTGGTGAAGCCGGACACCCTGCGCAGCGACCTGCAGGACCCGAAGTGCACCCGGATGGCGAAGCTGCTGGACGGGCTGATCTCCGCCAAGGCCGTCACCACCAAGGGCTTCTTCAGCCAGGGCTTCGCAGAGGACAGCGGCGACAAGGTCCTGATGGCGTACGGCCCGTCCTGGTACGGCCAATACCTCTTCAAGACCGCGTTCAAGACCCCGGCCAAGCAGATAGCCGCGGCGTCCCCGCTTACCTGGAAGGGTGAGACCACGGCCGCCACCGGCAACGTCGGCGGCGGCCTGTGGATGGTGTCCTCGCACAGCGCCAACCTCAAGGCGTCCACGGACCTGGCCACCTGGCTGACCACCTCCAACGAGAACCAGGCGTCCGCGCCCACCTACCCGGCCTACACCAAGGCCGCCGAAGCCTGGCTGGCCAACCCGGCCAACAGCGAGTACTTCGCCAACGACGTGAGCAAGCCCTTCCAGGAGGCCGCCAACGAGGTGTGGACCGGCTGGTCGAACACCAAGTTCTCCGACGCCACCGCCTGGTCCAGCGTCGTACTGCCCGCCCTGACCTCGGGCAAGAGCCTTACTTCCACCCTGCCGGCCTGGCAGGGGGAGATCAGCAACCAGGCAAAGGCCGAGGGATACCAGGTGGTCAACGAATGACATTGCTGGAGACCGAGCGTGTCGCCGTCTCCCCCCTCCGCCGCGGCACCGAGCCGCGGCGGAGGGGCCGCGGCCTCGCGGGCTACCTCTTCGTCGCCGGCTACGCGCTGCTGCTGCTCGCGTTCGGCGTCTTCCCCACCGGCTACTCGTTCTACCTGGCGCTCAGCAACGACCAGGGTCAGTTCACCGGATTCAACCAGTTCCTGAAGGTCGCCCAGGACTACCGCTTCGTCCCGGCCTTCACGAACATGCTGATCTACCTGGTCATGTGGCTGGTCGTCCTCGTCGTCCTGGTCGTTCTGGTCGCGGTGGTCCTGCGCAGCCGGGTGCGGCCGGGCACATCGGCGCTCTTCCGCTTCCTGTACTACATTCCCGGGGCCCTCGCCGGCGTCGCCAGCGTCCTGGTCTGGCTGTTCATGCTGGACCCGGACGTCAGCCCGGTGTCCTGGATGCTCAACAGCATGGGAATGTACAGCTTCGCGGCCGTGCTCGCGCCCGGCAACCTGCCGCTGATCCTCATGCTGATCGCCTTCTGGACCGGCGCCGGCGGCTGGATGGTCGTGATGTACGGGGCGCTGAACAACATCCCGGACGAGGTGCTGGAAGCCGCCCGGCTCGACGGCGCGGGGCCCTGGCGTACCGCCTGGCACGTCCAGATCCCGATGATCCGGCAGTGGATCGTATACATGACGATCATGGCCTTCGCGACCGGCACCCAGCTGTTCGTCGAGCCCCAACTGCTCCAGACCGCCAGCCTCGGCCGGGTGAGCCCCACCTGGTCGCCCAACCAGCTGGCCTACGTATACGCCTTCCAGCAGGGCGACTTCAACGGCGCCGCCGCCATCTCCGTCTTTCTGCTGGCGCTGGGACTCGTGGCCGCCGGGCTGCTGGTCGCCCGATCGAACCTGTTCAAGTTGGACGAGAAATGACACAAACCATTCTCCCCTCGGCAGCGGCGGGCCGGCGTGTCCGGCCTTCCCGGGCCGTCTCCTTCCTGGTTGTGGGCCTCCTGCTGGCCGTGCTGCTGGTGTTCTTCGTGCTGCCGGTGATCTGGCTGCTGCTCGCGCCGTCGAAGACCGCCGGCCAAGTGGTGCAGGACAACCCGTTCTCCTTCGGCTCGTTCCAGCAGATCGGCACCGCCTGGCAGCACCTGTTCGACTTCCAGGACGGCGCCATGGCCACGTGGCTCCAAAACTCGGCGATCTACGCCGGTGGATCGCTCATACTGACGCTGGCCGTCAGCGTGCCGGCCGGCTACGCGCTGGCCCTGACGAAGTTCCGGGGACGCAAGACCCTGCTGACCATCACCCTGGTCACGATGATCATGCCGCAGGCCACCCTGGTGCTGCCGATCTTCCTGGAGCTCAACCGCTTCCACCTGATCGGCACCGTCTGGTCCGTGATCCTGCCCTTCTCCTTCTATCCGTTCGGCGTGTACCTGGTGTACATCTACTTCGGGAGCAGCCTGCCCAGGGACCTGCTGTCCGCCGCGCGGATCGACGGCTGCACGGAATGGCAGCTGTTCTCCCGCATCGCACTACCGCTGGCGAAGCCGGTGGTCGGGCTGGTCGCGTTCTTCAGCTTCGTGGGCAACTGGAACAACTTCTTCCTGCCGTACCTCGTCCTGCCGAACAGCGAGCAGTTCCCTGTCCAGGTGGGCCTGAACCAGCTGCTGACCTCCACGCCGTCGTTCAACCCGGTGGCTGGTGCCGGTCTGAACGTCACCATTCCGGAACTGGCCCTGGCGATTCTGGTCGCCATCCTGCCCGTTCTGGTGCTCTTCCTCTTCTCGCAGCGCACGCTGGTGTCCGGGATGCTCGCCGGAGCGACCAAGGAATGAGCGCCATGCGCGTCGCACTGTTCCTCACCTCCGTCCGCGCCTGAGCCTTACCGGCGCCGTGCGCCGGTCGACGCGCGACGGGCTCCCTCACCCAACGACACCTGGAGCAGCCTTGGAATCCGAGCCCGGCCGCATCACCTGGCCGCCGCCCGAGCTTGCCGTACCGCCGGTGCAGCTACCACCGACCGCTCCCGTCACAGGCGCCGACGGCGTGCGCCGATACGACGGGCTGAGCTACGCCACCAACTCCGGTTACCGGCCGCGCCTGCTCGACCTGTCCGTGCCCGCGGCGGCCGAACCCGCCGCCGTGGTGGTGTGGATTCACGGTGGCGCCTGGATGGAAGGCGACCGGCGCTACCCACCGCCGACCGTGAGCGCAGACCTCCTGTTCGGCTCTCTGCTGCGGGCCGGACTGGCCGTCGCCACCATTGACTACCGCCACGCCCGCGAAGCCCCGTTCCCCGCTCAGCTGCACGATGTCAAGGCGGCCATCCGCTACCTGCGCCACTACGCCGGGCCGCTCGGGATCGAAGGGACGCGGATCGGCGTGTGGGGCGAGTCGGCGGGCGGTCACCTGGCCGCGCTGGCCGGGCTGACCGGCGCGGCTCACCCCTCGCTCGAAGGCACGGAGGGGATCGCGGAGGGCGACACGACGGTCGCGGCTGTCGTGGACTGGTACGGGATCGCCGATCTGGGGGCGCTGCTGCCGGACAGACCCGGCCCCGACGACCCCTTCGTGACCTTTCTGGGCGGCGACCCGGCCGACCGGCCGCGCCTCGCGGCGGCGGCCAGCCCTGTCAGCTACGCGCGGTCACCGGCGCCGCCCTTCCTTCTGGTCCACGGGACCCACGACACGCTCGTCCCCTTCGAGCACAGCGAGCGCCTGGCCGGAGTCCTGCGGGCCGCCGGCAACCACGCGGAGGTCGTCGCCGTACCGGGTGCCGAGCACATCTTCCTCAACGCCGATGTCGCACCAGTCGTCGCCCACAGCGTCGCCTTCCTGGCCCACCACCTGCGCCGTCCCGCGACCGAATGAGCCGCGGGTGCCAGGAGCGCTGGGTTTCAGCCCCTGCCGCAACGACCGGTGGTCGAGCGGACTTTCGGCCGGCTCAAGCGGCACCGCCGCCCGGCCGCGACTATGAAGCCCTGCGCAACCTTCAAAGGCGGCCGGGATGGCCGGTAGCCGGGGGAGTCTGGTCCGCGTGCAGGTCATGGTGGACGGCCTTTGCCACGCCCTCAACCGTATCCATGCCATAGTCCCACCCCACCCCGGGCGACTCGCCTTCAGGGACCCTGTTGTTCTCGGTGAGGACCACGAGGCCATAGTCGTAGGCACGGCCGGTGAACACACTCATGCTGTTGACCTTCCAATCCCCGTGGTCCCAGGGGTCCTTGAGCCTGGTTTTGGAGCGCTGAAGCCACCCGTTCTTGACCTGTACGGCAGCGTCCGAGGGAGCCCCGGCGGGCGTTCCCCACCGCTGATCCTTCTGCACGTCACGCATGAGACGCAGGATGTAGGTGCGCTCTTCGGCGTTCAGGACCGAGTCGTCCTTAGCGGTGAGCAGCTCAAGCAGTTTGGCCTGGTCTCTTGCAGTGACCTGAGTCAGACCCATGAAGCCTGCTTCGTCGAGGACGGTGTTCTTCATTCCGGCCTTGTCCAGGAAATTCTGGATCCTTTTGGGCCCCAGGCTGTCCCACAGGGTGTACGTCGCGTCGTTGTCCGAGCTCACGATCATCTGCCTGGCCAGGTCCTGCTCATCATTGGACAGTTGGACGCCTCTGTCCAGGAGTAGAGCCCCCAATATTATTGGCTTGACTGTGCTCGCAGAGTCGTAGTGCTTGTCCGCGCCGTACGTGCAGGAGGTATGGCTGGTTCGGTCATACAGCACCACCGAGGCCTGACTGGCGCGATTCTCCAGAGACTTCGCTATGTTTCGAGTAAGAGAACTGGCCAGTCCGGGGTATTCGGACGCGCATTCAATTGGCCCGCCCTTGAGTCGCTGGGATGTGAATTTTATGTTCCGCGTCTCATGGGGGACTGTTCCAGTGGAAGCAGGAGCGACGGCCGAAGCGGAGACCGCGACGACAACTACTCCTAAAGTCACCTTTGAAGCCATCTCGCTGAGCGCCAATTCCTTCCCTTTCTGTATTCTCTGGCCCATTCAGTGTGGACGCGGCAGCAGACCCGGCCCGATTTGATCCGCAGTAAGGTTTGGTAAGTATCGGTTTGGCAATTCGCTGCTCGGTGCCTGTGGACTGACATTACGAGCTTGGGATGGGCGTGGCCTGTCGGGTAAGCCGGTAGGCCTATCCATGGCAGCCGATGAGGTGAGAGTAGGTCCTCCGAGTGGCCCTCTCGTTCGTGTGGCAACCGGCCAGGCTGAGGTGGTTTGGCGGTGGTGTCCAGCAGTCACCGGGCAGCGGCTGGACTGCTTCTTGGCCGCCTCTCACGAAAATCGACCACCGCAGCCTCAACCGTGGCTGATGCGACCGCCCCAGCCACAGCGTGACCACAGCTCCCTGAGAAGACCTGCACCCTTGGGAGTTCGGCCCGGTCTGCCTGGCCGCCCTGGGCGGCGGCGTCAGACGGGCGATGGCGGCCCCGGGTTAAGGCTCCCGCCCCACTGCGGCTGCGGTGGCGCAGGGCAATGGGGCGGGCACACAGCGGACGGCCACCCAGGCCGCCCCGGTATGTGGTGTCTTCGCTACGGTCAGCCGGTGACGGTGTTGCCCGGGTCGGGGGTGCAGGTATCGGGGTCGGGCCCGCCGTTGGCCGCGTCGTTGCCGGAGACGTTGTCGACGGTGTTGAGTGCCCGTAGGCCAGGCGGGCGTTTCATCGGCTCCTCCGCGTTCACGCCAATGCTGCTAGCCCGCTCCGGCACGCGTCCGTACCGTCCCTGGGGCGGTACGCGCGGCCCGGGACGCTGCCACCGCCGGAGCTAGTGCCCAGGGCTCAAAGCTTCAAGATCATCCCTGGGCTTGGGGCTTACCCGGCTTTTCACACCCCTTGTGCTTACCCGGCCTTTCACACCACTTGTGTTTACCCGGCTTTTGATGCTCCTTGGGCTTACACGGGGGACACCCCTTTTGGTTCACGGTGGTGGTCGCGTTGGCGGTGTTGTTGTCCGGCACGGGGTCGGGTTCCGCAGCGTCGGCCGTGGCGGTGTCGGAGATGGTGCCGGTGGCCGTGGGTTTGACGACGACGGTCACGGTGGCGCTGGCGCCGGGGGTGAGGGTGCCCAGGGTGCAGGTGGCGCTGGTGGATGTGGTGGTGCAGGTGCCCTGGCTGGGAGTGGCGGACCGCAGTCGACCGGGTCCGGTGAGGGTGTCGTCCATCGTGAGGGCGGTGGCCGAGTTGGTGGTGCTGGTGTTGGTCACGGTCACGGTGTAGGAGATGTGATGGCCCAGCTTGACGGTGGTCGGCCCGGTCTTGGTGACGGACACGTCCACGCCGACAGGGGCACTGCCGCCGTCCTGGTAGCGGGCCAGCGCGAAGTCGCTGTTGCCGCTCGAGTCGCTAAAGCCGGCGGCGACGATCTTGCCGTCGGTCTGCAGCGCCACCCCGAAAGCCGCGTCGTCGCTGCCGCTGCCGAAGTCGGTGGTGACCTTGCCGTCGGTGTCGAAGGTGGTGTCCAGGCTGCCGTCGGTGTTGTAGCGGGCCAGCGCGAAGTCGTCGATGCCGCCCGAACCGCTCTGGCCGGCGGCGACGATCTTGCCGTCGGTCTGCAGCGCCACCCCGAAAGCCCCGTCGTCACTGCCGGCGAAGTTGGTGGTGACCTTGCCGTCGGTGTCGAAGGTGGTGTCCAGGCTGCCGTTGGTGTTGTAGCGGGCCAGCGCGAAGTCGCTGATGCCGCCCGGGTCGCTCTGGCCGGCGGCGACGATCTTGCCGTCGGTCTGCAGCGCCACCCCGTAAGCCTGGTCGTCACTGGTGCCGAAGTCGGTGGTGACCTTGCCGTCGGTGTCGAAGGTGGTGTCCAGGCTGCCGTTGGTGTTGTAGCGGGCCAGCGCGAAGTCGTAGTCGCCGGCCGAGTTGCTAAGGCCGGCGGCGACGATCTTGCCGTCGGTCTGCAGCGCCACCCCGCGAGCCTCGTCGTCGGTGCCGCTGCCGAAGTCGGTGGTGACCTTGCCGTCGGTGTCGAAGGTGGTGTCCAGGCTGCCGTCGGTGTTGTAGCGGGCCAGCGCGAAGTCCTCGACGCCGCCCGAACCGCTCTGGCCGACGGCGACGATCCTGCCGTCGGTCTGCAGCGCCACCCCGTGAGCCTCGTCGCCACTGCCGCCGAAGTCGGTGGTGACCTTGCCGTCGGTGTCGAAGGTGGTGTCCAGGCTGCCGTCGGTGTTGTAGCGGGCCAGCGCGAAGTCGTAGCTGCCGCCCGAGTTGCTAAGGCCGGCGGCGACGATCTTGCCGTCGGCCTGCACCGCCACCCCGAGAGCCACGTCGTCGCTGCCGCTGCCGAAGTCGGTGGTGACCTTGCCGTCGGTGTCGAAGGTGGTGTCCAGGCTGCCGTCGGTGTTGTAGCGGGCCAGCGCGAAGTCGCGGCTGCCGCTCGAGTCGCTGCCGCCGGCGGCGATGATCTTGCCGTCGGCCTGCACCGCGTCAGCAAAGTCGCTGCCGCTGCCGAAGTCAGTGGTGACCTTGCCGCCGGTGCCGAAGGTGGGATCCAGGTCGCCCGGGGCGGCCAGCGCGACCCCGGGGCAGAACAGCACGAGCGCCGCGCCCAGGGCCGCTGCCGCCCCGGCCCGGCTGTTCCTCGACCGCTGCCGGCCTGTGGCACGTCTGGTACGTCGTCTGAACGCGAAGAGCAGATCAGGAAAGAACGTGGACATGGCCATGCAGACTGCCTTTCATGGTCGTGCCGCCACGCGCCACCGCAGCCAACGGTTATGCCAGTGACGGCATTTCTCGCGGGTGCCTCGTGCACCCGCTCAGCGGGCAGACTGCAGGAGGACGGCGCACCGACCCGGGACGCTCGCAACCACAGCTTTCCTTGTCACCCTGATGGCGCTTCATGCATTCGGCCAAGCGGTGCCTGGCAGCGCCTGATCAGCCCAGTCACCTCCACGTGAGGTCGGTGGAACGGCTTTGGCCGGTGTCCTGACCGGTTTGAGGTGGACGCGTTGATGTCCGCGGAGGCCGATGCCGTCTGCGGGGCCGAGTACGGGCAGGTCAGCGAGGATCGCGTCAACCACCGCAACGGCTACCGGAGTCGGGAGTGGGACACCCGCGCCGGAACGGTCGAGCTCGCCATCCCCAAGCTGTGGGCCGGGAGTTATTTCCCGACCTGGCTGCTGGAGCGTCGCCGCAGGGCCGAGCAGGCCCTGATCTCGGTGGTCGCCACCGCCTACCTGCTAGGTGTCAGCACCAGGCGGGTGGAGAAGCTCGCCGAGTCCCTCGGAGTGACCCAGCTGTCGAAGTCCCAGGTCAGTGCGATGGCCAAGCACCTCGATGAACAGGTGGCCGCCTTCCGTAACCGGCCGCTGGACGCCGACCCCTATTCGTTCGTCTGGGTCGACGCGCTGACCCAGAAGGTCCGCGAGGGCGGCCGCATCATCAACGTGCACGCGCTGATCGCGGTCGGTGTGAACGCCGATGGGCACCGTGAAATCCCCGGCATCGACGTCGCCACCGCCGAGGACGTCGCCACCGCCGAGGACGGCGCCGGCTGGCTCGCCTTCCTGCGCTCGCTCATCGCCCGCGGCCTGGGTGGTGTCCAACTGGTGGTTTCCGACGCGCACACCGGGCTGGGTGAACGCGATCGGCGCCCGTCTTGCCGGGCGCGCCTACCTCTTCCAGGCGGGCGTGGTAGTCGGCCTGGTCGATCTGCGCGTCCGGGTCGCCGGTGGCGGCTTTCCTGGCCAGCTCCAGTCCGTAGATCCTGGCCCGCTCTTCGTCGCGGTTGATGCCCTGCAGCACCGGGACCTTGTTGTACTGCCCGGTGGCGAACGCCTCCTGCGGGGTGCGGGGCAGTAGCTTGCCGCCGTAGAGGGGCGTGTATTCGGGGCCCATGCCGAAGGGATTCACCAGTTGCTCGGGGGAGGCGGTGCGCCGGTCGTCCAGACTGTGCTCCTTCTCGATCCCGGCGGCGGTCGCCTCGCCCTCCGCCAGGGCGTCCTCGCGGTCCCGTTGGCCCATGGTGGCCATGCACGGGGCGCTTTGCTGGATGACCCTGTCGAAGAGGCCGGCCGATGACGGGGCGACCAGATGGGCGCAGGTGCTGTAGCCGCCGGCGGACTGGCCGAAGAGCGTGACATTGTCCGGGTCGCCGCCGAAGGCGGTGGCGTTGCGCTGCACCCAGCGCAGGGCCGCCTGCTGGTCGAGGAAGCCGTAGTTGCCGGACTCACCGCGCTTTTCCAGGTAAGGGTGGGCGAGGTAACCCAGGGCGGCAAGACGGTAGTTTACTGTCACGACGATCACATCACCCTGGGCGGCCAGCCGCTGGGCACCGTGCATGAGGGAACTCCCGCCCCGGGAAGACCGCTGCTCCGCGACGCCCTGGCCTGGGCGGCGCGGGCGGACGCCGCCGCGTGGCACGCGCCGCGGCCGTCCGCGCGGGCGACGATCCGGCCGGCCTCGATACGGACGGCGGCCTCGGTCGCGTCGCTCACGGCGGGCACGCCGGCCGTCGCAGCGAGGGCGCCCGCCTCGTCGCACACCACCTGAAGGCGCGGCCATGCCGACGGCGGGAATGCCCGGTGCAGGCAGCCGCGGAGGTCGGCGACGGTCAGCCGCGCCAGGGGTGCCAGCTCGCCGGGGTTGGCAGTGACCAGGACGGCGGTGACCGTCGCGCCGGGCGGCGCGGCCCGCACCAACTCCTCGGCGGCTTCGAGGCGGTGCAGCCCAAGGATGCCCACCACGCCGTCGTTGGCGAGCCGCGCGGGCTCGCCGCGCACCGCGTCCACCGCGCGCGGCGGGTCCCACGGCTCGTCGGCCGGGCGCGCGCGCGGGATGTAGGGGAGGTACGGCGGGGGCCACGCGTCGTTGAGATCGAGGCCCGCCAGCTGCTCGCAGGCCCTGACGACGTTGAAGGGCTCGATGAACCCGGGTGCGGCGTCGGCCAGTTGGGTCGCGCCGTACAGGGTCGTGAGTGCGGCCTCCGCAACGCGCACCAGGCGGCCTTGCCGCGCGTCGGCCCCGCGCAGCCGCTCCAGGGCCAGCCCGAGGAGTATCGCGTCCAGCTTCAGCAGCTGCCCGAACGGGCGCCGTATCGATTCGTCGGCGAGGATCTCGGGCATCAGGTGCATACCGGGCCGGGCCGGGCCGCGCTTCCCGTCGGCGTCAGTGTCAGTGTCGGCGAACGGCAGCCGGGCGAGCCAGGCTCGGGCGAACGCGCCGAGCGCCTCAAAGGCGGTGCGGTCCGGCTCCGGATGCGGCGGCTCGGGCGCCGCATCAAAAGCTGCCCCATCAAAAGCCGCCGCATTCGTGGCCGGCGACTCGGGTATGCGCTCGGCGAGGTCGGCCAGCACCGCGAAGTAAAGGGCCCTCTTGCCGGGGAAGTTGGAGTAGACCGCACCGCGAGTCAGCCCGGCGCGCTCGGCGATGCCGTCCACCTTGGCGTCGCGGAAGCCCCGCCCGGTGAACTCGTCCCTGGCGGCGGCGAGCACCTTGGCGCGGTTGAGCTGCTGCAGCTCCGCTCTGCTGAGCCGGCCCATTGCCCCTCACTCATCGCCGTGTTGCCGTCTGTCGCGGTTCAAGATACCGTCGCCATTCAGATGGTGACGTCATATGGTCCGGACATTGCAACTCGTAACCTGCGAGGGGACGCTTCCGAGTGACACGCATCGGTGACGGCGGCTCCGTGCTGGCATGCACGTTCTGCGGGAAGAGCCAGAAGCAGGTCAACAGACTCATCGCGGGCCCGGACCAGCTGTGCATCTGCGACGAGTGCGTCGGGCTCTGCAAGGAGCTCATCGACGAGGAGCGGAGCGAGCCCTCGCAGGTGTGGTGGGAGGAACTGCCCAAGCCGCGCGAGATCTTCGAGTTCCTCGAGCAGTACGTCATCGGCCAGGAGAGCGCCAAGAAGACGCTCTCGGTAGCGGTCTACAACCACTACAAACGCATCAGGTCCGAAGGCGGCGGCAAGTCGCGGCTGGCGCAGGAAGGGCCGGTCGAACTCGGCAAGTCCAACATCCTGCTGATCGGCCCGACCGGCTGCGGCAAGACCTACCTCGTCCAGACGCTCGCCCGGATGCTCGACGTACCGTTCGCGATCGTCGACGCAACCGCGCTCACCGAGGCGGGCTACGTCGGCGAGGACGTCGAGACCATCCTGCTGAAGCTGATCCAGGCGGCCGACCACGACGTTGCGAAGGCCGAGACCGGCATCGTCTACATCGACGAGATCGACAAGGTCGCCCGAAAGAGCGAGAACCCCTCGATCACCCGGGACGTCTCCGGCGAGGGCGTCCAGCAGGCGCTGCTGAAGATACTGGAGGGCACGACGGCCTCAGTACCGCCGCAGGGCGGACGCAAGCACCCGCAGCAGGAGCTCATCCAGATCGACACGGGCAATGTGCTGTTCATCGTCGGCGGAGCGTTCGCCGGTCTTGAGCGGATCATCGAGCAGCGGGCCGCGCGCAAGGGCATCGGGTTCGCGGCCGCGATCCCCACCGCGCAGGAGCGGCCGGACCGGGACGCCTTCGCCGAGGTGATGCCCGAGGACCTGTTGAAGTTCGGGCTGATCCCGGAGTTCGTCGGCCGGCTTCCGATGGTGTCGACCGTCCGGCCGCTCGACCGTACGGCGCTGACGCGGATCCTCACCGAGCCGCGCAACGCGCTGATCAAGCAGTACCAGAGGCTCTTCGAACTCGACGGCGTCGAGCTGGAGTTCACCGATGAAGCCGTCGGTGCGATCGCCGAACAGGCCCTGCTCCGCCGTACCGGCGCCCGGGCGGCCCGCGCGATCCTCGAAGAGGTTCTGCTCAACGTGATGTACGAGGTGCCGAGCCGGGACGACGTGGCCCGCGTCGTGGTCGACCGCGACACCGTGCTCGACAACGTCAACCCGACCCTGGTGCCGCGCGAGCAGCCTGGCGAGGCCGGGGAGCGCCGGGAGAAGTCCGCCTGAGGGATGGGCCCCGCTCGGCCTCGGTGTTCAGTGCGCGATGGAGTCGATCAATTCTCGTGCGCCCTGGCGGAGGAGGGTGACGGCGACGGAGGTGCCGAGGGTCGCCGGGTCGAGGGGGCCGGCCCATTCGTGCGCGTTGAGGACCGTCTTGCCGTCGGGCGTGAACACGCAGGCGCGCAGGGAGAGATCGCCGCTGCGCTCGGACTTGGCGTAACCGGCGATCGGGCTGTTGCAGTGACCCTGGAGAACGTGGAGGAACATGCGTTCCGCCGTGGCCTCGCGGTGGGCGTCGGGGTCACCGAGTCCGCTGACGATGTCGATCACGTCGGTGTCGCCTTCGCGGCACTGGAGGGCCAGGATGCCCGCGCCGATCGGCGGGCACATCACCTCGGGCGCCAGGACCTCGGCGACCACATCCGTGCGGCCGATGCGCTCCAGGCCGGAGACGGCCAGCAGTAGCGCGTCGGCCTCGCCGTGCGCGAGCTTCTCCAGACGGCGGTTGGCGTTGCCGCGCATCGGTACGCACTCGAGTTGCGGGTGGGATGCGGCGAGCTGGGCCCTGCGGCGTACGGAGGATGTGCCGATCCGCGTCCCGGCCGGGAGCTCGTCGAGAGTGAGCCCTGCGGGATGGATGAGAGCGTCGCGGATGTCGTCGCGCTTGAGGAATGCGGCGAAGACCGTGCCGGCGGGCAGCGGCCGGTCGGCGGGCACGTCCTTGACGCAGTGCACGGCGAGGTCCGCCTCGCCGGCGAGCAGGGCGGCGTCCACCTCCTTGGTGAACGCGCCTTTCCCCTCGACCAGGGAGAGGTCACCCATCCACTTGTCGCCGGTCGTCTTGACCGGGACGACCTCGGTGCGGATGCCGGGGTGGAGCGCGGCCAGTTCGGTGCGCACACGATCCACCTGGGCGAGCGCCATGGGCGAGTCGCGGGAGACGATGCGGATCAGCTCAGGGGTGGACATGGCACCCACCATAGAGGCTCGGACTCGCAACTCCCTCCACCGGACCCGGTGCCCATCTCGGCGCTGCGGCAAGGAGATTGGGCCATTCGGGCAGGTGCGCGGATGACGGGCGGGCCGGCCCCGGGCACCTGCTGCGCCCGGCCCCGCCGCTTGCCGACGTAGCGCTTCGTTGGACGAATGCCAGGTGACCAGCGTGGCGTCGATGTCCAGGACCAGGCCGGGAAGTTGGGTTCATCGCCCCAGATCAGGAGGTACTTTCGCGCTCCCAGCCACCAACTGGCCCCGGCCCGAACAGCGAGGCCAGGTTGTGATTTACTTTCCGGGGAAAACAAAGAAAGGTTCCCCGCAGATGGAAATCCTGGAGTTCACCCCGACGCCGGAGCAGTACGCGTGGACGTTCGGCGGGGCCGAGCCCACGCACCGGATCAAGCCAGGAACCCTTCTGCGGCTGTGGAGCGACGACGCCTTCTGCGGCCGGCTGCGTGATGTCACCGATATGCCCAGCTCCTCGCTGGACTCCCGCTACCTCAACCCGCAGACCGGTCCGTTCTACGTCGAGGGCGCGGAACCGGGGGACACCCTGGTGCTGCACTTCGTGGACATGACGCCTGCCCGGTCCTGGGGAGCCTCGGCGACCATCCCCTTCTTCGGCGGGCTGACCAGCACGGACCGCACGGTCACGCTGCAGCCTCCGCTGCCCGAGCGCACCTGGATCTACCAGGTGGATTCGGACCGCAACACCGTCACGTTCGAGGCGCAGGGCAGCGAACTCAGCCTGGAACTGCCGATTGCGCCGATGCTCGGGACGGTCGGTGTCGCTCCGGCCCTGGGCGAGGTACGGACGTCACTGGTGCCGGACCGCTTCGGCGGGAACATGGACACGCCGGAGATGCGTCCTGGCTCCACCTGCTACCTCGGGGTCAATGTCGAGGGAGCGCTGTTCTCCGTCGGTGACGGCCACTACCGCCAGGGCGAGGGTGAGTCCTGCGGCACGGCGGTCGAAGGCGCGATGAACACCACGATGGTGGTCGAACTGATCAAGGGCGGGGCGCCGGTCTGGCCGCGCATCGAGGACGACGAGCACCTGATGGTGGTCGGCTCCAGCCGGCCGCTCGAGGACGCCTGGCGGGCCAGCCAGGCGGACATGGTGATCTGGTTCGGCGAACTGTTCGGCCTGGACCACCTGGACGCCTACCAACTGCTGACCCAGATCAGCCAGGTGCCGATCGCGAACGTCGTGGACGCCAACTACAGCGCCGTGACCAAGGTCGCGAAGTCGCTGCTCCCCTCGGCTCAGGTCTACGGCGGGATGCACCGCCATCTGCGGGAACTGGGCGCGGCCGGTCGCTGAGCCGGCCGCCGACCGGCACTTTTCACCGTACTGGCCGGTGCCGCGGGGCCGATGGCACCAACGGGAAGTCCAGGTGGCTGTTCGTACGACGTATGAGAGGTTGACAATCGTGGATCTGCAACTGGCCGGGCTGCGCGCTCTGGTGACGGGTGGGACCAAGGGCATTGGCCGCGCGATCGTGGAGTCGCTTGTCGCGGAGGGCGCGTCGGTGGCCCTGTGCGCCCGCACTGAATCCGAGGTGGACGCCACGGTGGAACAGCTGCGGGGCCAGGACGCCAAGGTCATCGGCAGGTCACTGGACGTGGGCGACGGCCCGATGCTGACCGAATGGGTGCGGGACAGTGCCGAAGGGCTCGGCGGCCTGGACATCGTGGTCGCCAACGTCAGCGCGCTGGCCATTCCCAACGAGGAAGAGAACTGGCGCAAGAGCTTCGACGTGGACATGATGGGCACGGTCCGGCTCGTCGACGCCGCGATGCCGCTGCTGGAGAAGAGCTCCGCACCTGCCATCGTGACGGTCTCCAGCGTGTCCGGCCGGGAGATCGACTTCGCCGCCGGTCCGTACGGCACGTTCAAGGCCGCACTGATCCACTACACCCAGGGCCTGGCCCATCAACTGGCGGCCAAGGGAATTCGCGCCAACACGATATCCCCGGGCAACACATATTTCCCGGGCGGGGTGTGGGCGAGCATCGAGCGGGACAACCCGGAGTTGTTCAGTGAGGCCCTCGCGCTGAACCCGACGGGCCGGATGGCCGCACCGGAGGAGATCGCCCGCGCCGCGGTGTTCCTGGCCAGCCCGGCGGCCAGCTTCATCACCGGCACCAACCTGGTGGTCGACGGTGCGCTGACCCGCGGCGTGCAACTCTGAGGCCGTCTCGCCGAAAGCGCGACTATGACGGCCGTCCTGCAGGGCAAGGAGCCCCGGCGCGCGGCGCGGATCGCGTCCGCGCGCCTCAGTGAGGCACTCGCGCCTCACTGAGGCGCTGCTCTCACTACCCTCCGTGCTCTGTTCACGGCACCGCATTCCCCGGCATTCAGCGTTCGCACATCCACTCTCCGCCGGGCGGTCATGTCGAATCCAGCCGACCACGGAAGAAGTAAGGAGCCGGGCCGCCGCACCCGCGGTCCGCCCCCTTCGTCCGGCACAGGAGACCGTCATGCCCGCATCGCCAGCAGTAGTCCCCGCCCCAGTCACCGCTTCCGTTCCCGCGCAGTTCTCGGCGCCCGCGCCCGCCCCCACGCCGCTCGCCGAGGGCGACCAGCCCCGCTACGTCGTCTCCCTCGCCCGGGATCAGGACGACGTACGGGCCGCGCAGCGCCTGCGCCACCAGGTGTTCGCCGGTGAGATGGGCGCCAGGCTCGACGGCCCGGAACCGGGTCTGGACATCGACGCCTTCGACGCGTACTGCGACCACATCCTTGTGCGCGAGGCGGAGACCGGCGATGTCGTCGGCACCTACCGGGTACTGCCGCCCGAGCGCGCCGCGGTAGCGGGCCGGCTCTACTCCGAGACCGAGTTCGACCTGACCCGCCTGGCCCCGATCCGCGACGACCTCGTCGAGGTCGGCCGCTCCTGCGTCCACCCGCTGCACCGCAACGGCGCCGTCATCGCCCTCATCTGGGCCGGGCTCGCCCGCTACATGACCGGCACCGGCCACACCTGGCTGGCCGGCTGCTGCTCCATCCCGCTCGCGGACGGCGGCACACTCGCGGCCGCCACCTGGGACACCGTAAAGGCCAAGAACCTCGCCCCCGAGGAGTACTGGGTCACCCCCCACAAGCTCTGGAACCCCGACTCCGTCAGCCGCCCCGAAGGCCGCACCGAGCTGCCCGCCCTGCTGCGCGGCTATCTGCGGCTCGGTGCCTGGGTCTGCGGCGCGCCCGCCCACGACCCCGACTTCGGCGTCGCGGACCTGTACGTGCTTCTCTCGCTGCGCCGCACCAACCCCCGCTACCTGCGGCACTTCCTCTCACTCGCCCCCGTGCGATGAGCGTCTGGCTGCCCAGTGCGCCCTGCACTCCGCGGGGCTGCGCGACACACCACGGGCCGGCGGCCGGCGCGTTCACGGCCGCCGCCCGGCTGCTGGCCGGGACGCTTGCCGTGCTCGCCGGCCTGCTCCTCGCACCGGCGGCCGCACTGCTCGGCGCCGTCCTCGGTACCCGGGTGCGGGACGCCATGACCCGCTGCTGGGCGCGTGCGGTGGTACGCGCCTTCGGCGTAAGGATTCGGGTCGTCGGCCGGCCGCACGGTCCCCGTGGGTCCCTCGTCGTCGCCAACCACATCTCCTGGCTGGACATACCGCTGATCGCAGCGGCCCTGCCCGGACGGATGCTGGCCAAGAGCGAGGTCCGGCGCTGGCCGGTGCTCGGGCCGCTCGCCGCCCGTGGCGGCACGCTCTTCCTGGAGCGCGACCGGCTCAGTACGCTGCCCGCCACCGTCCGCGAGATGGCGTCCGCGCTGGACAGCGGCGCCCGCGTCATAGCCTTCCCCGAGGGCTCCACCTGGTGCGGCCGCGCCCAGGGCCGCTTCCGGCACGCCGTCTTCCAGGCCGCGCTGGACGCGGACGCCGCCGTCCAGCCCGTACGCATCAGCTATCTGCCCGCCGGGGCGGCCGCGTTCGTCGGGGAGGACTCGCTGGCCGCGTCCCTGTGGCGGGTCGTGGTGGCCGGCGGGCTCACCGCGGAGATCCGGCTGCTGCCGCCCATCCCCGCGGGGAGCCACCCCGACCGCCGCTCACTGGCCCGCGCCGCTCAGCTGGCCGTCGAGAGGGACAGCGCGAATCTGCCCTCCGTGTCCGTCCACCACTTCGTCAACTCGAGCCCAGCGGCCGCCAGTTCCGTGCGCACGCCTTCCTGACGGAACTTTGCCGACACCTCCGTACGCATCTCCTCGCCCGCTTCGAAGGACACCGCCAGATCCAGCTCGGGGATCTTCACGGTCAGCGCGGAGCGCGCCCGCAGCCGCATCTCGATCCACTCCTGCTCCCGGTCCCACACCGCCACATGATCGAAGTCGCCGGGGTCGACGTCCGCGCCCAGCTCCCGGGCAATGACGGACAGCACGTTCTTGTTGAACGCGGCCGTCACCCCCGACGCGTCGTCGTACGCCCTGACCAGGACCGCCTCGTCCTTCACCAGATCCGTCCCCAGCAGCAGCGCGTCGCCGGGGTCCAGCAGCGACCGCACGGAACGCAGGAACGTCGCGCGCCCGGCGGGCAGCAGATTGCCGATGGTGCCGCCGAGGAACGCGACCAGCCGCGGCCCCGGCGTGCCGGGCAGCGCGAGACCGCGGGTGAAGTCGGCGATCAGTGCGTGGACATTCAGCCCGGGACGCTCGGCGAGCAGCCCCTCGGCCGCACCGGTCAGCGCGCTCTCGCTCACGTCGACCGGCACATAGCTGTGCAGTGCGGGCAGTGCGTCCAGCAGATGCCGGGTCTTCTCAGAGGATCCCGAGCCCAGCTCCACCAGGGTGCGCGCACCGGTCGCGGCGGCGATCTCGGGAGCGCGGGCGGCGAGAATCTCCCGCTCGGCACGGGTCGGGTAGTACTCGGGCAGCCGGGTGATCTCCTCGAAGAGCTCGCTGCCTCGGGCGTCGTAGAACCACTTCGGCGGCAGTTCTTTGGGCGTACGGGTCAGCCCGTGCAGTACATCGGCGCGCAGAGAGGCGTCCGTGGCGTCCTCGGGCAGGGTGCAGGTCAGCAGGAACGGGCTCACGCGGTGGGCTCCTTGAGCGGGGTCAGCAGGACATCGGTGCGGGTCGCGGCCAGCAGAGTGCGGTCGGGAACCTCGCGCCAATGGGGATCGTCGTCGTACGGCTCGGAGGCCACGACCGTGCGGCGGCCGGGCTCGGCGAGATACCAGAGGGTGTCGCCCCAGGCCGTCGCCACGATCGTCTCGCCGTCGGTGAGGAGCAGATTGAGCCGGGATCCCGGCGCCGCATCGGCGGCCTCGCGGACCGTGTCGGCCAGCGCCTGGCCCAGCTCGTCGCCGTCGCGCAGCCGGTGCAGCACCAGCGCCCACAGCAGCGCGGAGTCGCAGCGCGCCTCCAGCGACAGCAACTCGGCGGCGGGCAGCGACAGCGCGAGCGGCGCCAGCGTGCCGGGCCAGCCACTGACCGCGCCGTTGTGGCTGAACAGCCAGGGCCCCGCGGCATACGGCGCGGCCGCCGCCTCACCGTCCGCGCCGGCCACGGTGGCGTCGCGGACGGCCGCGAGCACGGCCCCGCTGCGGACCACCCGGGCGAGATCGGCGAAGGAGAGATCCGCCCAGATGGGGCCCGGCCGCCGGTATCTGGCGGGCACCGGATCGCCGTCGGCGTACCAGCCGACGCCGAATCCGTCGGCGTTGACGGTTCCGTGCCGCTGGTGACGCGGCGCCCAGGACTGCCGGAACAGGCTGTGGGCGGGCTCGACCAGCAGCTGCCCGAGCGGCAGTTCGGGTCCGAGGAAGGCGATATGACGGCACATCAGCGCCCACCCCCTCGGAAGAGCCGGCGTCCCGGTGAGCGGCGCGCCGTTGGCGCGTTCACGACGCCTCTCCGGGCGCCGCGTCCCGCGCCGTGCGGAACCCGGCGAAGATCTGCCGGCGTACCGGCAGGTCCCAATTGCGGAACGTGCCGCGGCAGGCCACCGCGTCGACGGCGAACGAACCGCCGCGCAGCACCTTGTGCGCACTGCCGAAGAACACCTCGGAGTACTCCCGGTAGGGGAAGGCGGCGAAGCCCGGGTAGGGCAGGAAGTCGCTCGACGTCCACTCCCACACATCGCCGATCAACTGCCGTACGCCGAGCGGTGATTCACCCTCCGGATAGCTGCCCACCGGGGCGGGCCGCAGATGGCGCTGGCCGAGGTTGGCGTGCGTCGGCGCCGGATCGTCGTCGCCCCACGGGAAGCGGCGGGAGCGGCCCGAGTCGGGATCGTGGCGGGCGGCCTTCTCCCATTCGACCTCGGTGGGCAGCCGCCGCCCCGCCCAGCGGGCGTACGCATCGGCTTCGTGCCAGCTCACATGCAGCACCGGCTCGTCCGAGGGCACCGGCTCTCTCACCCCGAAGCGGCGGCGCAGCCACTGCCCGCCCTCGCGCCGCCAGAACAGAGGTGCGCCGAGGTCGTGTTGGCGGATCTGGTCCCAGCCCTCAAGCGTCCACCAGCGGCGGTCCATATAGCCGCCGTCCTCGATGAAAGCCTGGTACGCGCCGCAGGTCACCGGCACCGTGTCGATGAAGAACGGCGGCACGACGCGCTGGTGAGCGGGCCGTTCGTTGTCCAGCGCCCATGGCTCGGTCGACGTGCCCATGGTGAACGGGCCGCCCGGGACCAGGACCTCGGCAGGCAGGCCTTGTGTGCTGCCGGCCGGCGGCTCGGGCGCGGTGAGCGCGGCCGGGCCCTTGCGCAGTTGGTGGGTGATGAGCATCGTCTCGTCGTGCTGCTGCTCGTGCTGGGCGATCATCCCGAAGGCGAAGGCGGCGTCGACCAGCGGCCCGCCCTCCAGCGGGGTGCGGTCGAGGACGTCGAGGACCCGGCCACGTACGTCGGATGCGTACACGCGTGCCTCGGCGGGGGCGAGCAGCGGCAGCGTGGGCCGCAGGGCACGCGGATGCTCGAAGGCGTCGTAGACGGAGTCGATCTCGGGCCGCAGCGCCTCACGCCCGGCGACGGTGCGCCACAGCCACTGCTCCTCCTGGTTGCCGATGTGGGCCAGGTCCCAGACCAGCGGGGACATCAGGGGAGAGTGCTGGGTGGTCAGCTCATGGTCGTCGACGCACGAGGTGAGCGTGGCCGTACGGGCTCGGGCGGCGGTCAGCGCATCGATGGCGCGGCGCCGGAGGTCTTCGGTCATGTGCTCAGTTCCTTCCCGAGGGAGGGGATGCGCAGATCGTCGGCGGGACATCGGCCCCGCAGGACATGGCGCTCATTGAATGCGGCGACGGCCTCCAGCACGGCGTCGGACGCGCCGATGCGGGGGAGTGCTTCCAGTGCGACGGCGAAACAGGTCACGGCCGACGCGTGCAGCTCGGGATCGGCCAGCCCGTGCCGGGCGGCGTTGACCCAGAGCGGATTGCGCGGCGCGGCCAGCGAACCGGCGTACTCCGCCAGCGGTTTGACGGTGCGATAGACCGTCTCCGCCGCCTCGGCGTCGTCGAAAAGTGCCGTGGTGACGGCGAGCGGCACCAGCCAGCCGTCCTCGCCGGACTGGGCGTCGATCATGCGCAGTTCGAGATGGCCGCGCGGCCTTACGGGCGGAAAGAGGGTGGTCAGGTGGTAGTCGAGGTCCTCCCGGGTCGGCCGGCGCGCATTCCCCGAGCGCAGCCACTGGCGGAAGGTGAGGCCGTCGGGCAGCTCCCACGGCCCCTCGCCCGTCCGGACGCACATCACAGGGGCGTCCAGCGCATGGGCGGTCCAGGCGGAGCGCGGCTCCTGGTCCAGCGGGGGCGACACGGGACGTACGTCGTCGAGCGCGGCCCAAACGGCCTGCCGGGTCGACCGCCAGCCGGTGTAACGCCCTTCCTGCGCAGGCGAGTTGGCGAACGCCGCCATCAGCACCGCGCCCAGCAGATGCGCGAGCTGCCAGCGCCTGCCGTACCCGAGGGGGCCCGGCTCCGCGTCGCCCGCGTCCAGGCACACCTGGATGGAGGCGGAGCTGCACATCATGGCCCGGCCGGCCGGACCCGTCCGGTCCAGATACGCCTCCATGGCGTCGTAGCGGGGTTCGTGCAGCAGCCGGCGCGGCGGATTGAAGGGATCGAGGCCGAGTCCGGCGAGAGTGAGGCCTGCCGGGCGGAGCGCGGTGCGTACGGCGTCCAGATCGGCGGCGGTGGAGTCGATGCACTCCATCAGGGAGGCGGCGGGGGGAGAGCTGAGCTCCAGCTGGCCGCCTGGCTCGAAAGTGAGGGCCGATTTCAGTTGTAGCGAACGTACCTGGTTATGGGCCGCGGTGAGGCGGTCGGGGGGGACGGGGCGCTCGGGACGCTCCAGCTCATGAATGAGCCATTCGACCTCCACGCCGACGGCGCGGGGTGGGCCGTTCTTGAAGCAAATACATCGGAGCAGGTCCTCCGCTTCATCCAGGTCGATCGGCCGGCCGAAATCACCGGTATCGGGTGGGTGCATGATCTGCTCCTCCAGTCGCGAAGGCACTCTGCCAACCTAAGGCCACGCCCGCTGGTTCGCACAAGAGTGCTTGTGATGTCGGTGGGACGTAAGAAATTCGATTGCCGTGGCCGGGGCCGGTCAGGACGATGTCCGGCATGAGTGCACGACTGCGGGGGATCGCGAAGCAGACCGAAGACATCGTTGAAACGGGCCACTACCTGGCCGTCGACGGTCGGAAGGTGGAGATCGGGCGGGAGCTGGCCGCCGCGCTGGCGGGCACGAGGATGTACGGACCCGAGGCCGTGGAGGTCACTGCGGACACGGACCGTACGACGTCCTTCGAGGTCACCGGGGAGAGCAGCACGAAAGCCGCCCGCCGGCTCACCTCCGCGGACGCGGCACCGGTCGCCGTCCTGAATTTCGCATCCGCACGCAACCCCGGCGGCGGCTATCTGAACGGCGCACAGGCCCAGGAGGAGGCGCTCTGCCGGGCCTCGGCGCTGTACGCCACGCTGCTGCGCGCCCCCGAGTTCTACGATCACCACCGCGCCGACCGCAACCCGTTCTACACCGATCGGGTCATCCACTCTCCCGGCGTCCCGGTCTTCCGCGACGACCGCGGACGGCTCCTGGACGCTCCGTACACCGTGGGATTCCTGACCTCGTCCGCGCCGAACGCCGGAGTGATCACCAGCCGCACCCCCGACCAGGCGCACCGCATCCCGGGCGCCATCGCCGTCCGGGCCGAGAGAGTGCTGGAGACGGCGGCCGAGCGCGGCTACCGCCGCCTCGTGCTGGGGGCCTGGGGCTGCGGGGTCTTCCGTAACGACCCCGCAGCGGTCGCGGGCGCCTTCCACGCCCTGCTCACCGACGGTGGCCGGTTCGCGGGGCACTTCGAGCAGATCGTCTTCGCGGTCCTCGACCGCACGGCCGGGGCGGCCACGCTGGGGGCCTTCCGGCGGACCTTCGCGGGTCAGCTCCAGCCGTTCGGTCAGCTCCAGCCGTAGCGTTCCTGCAGCCGCTGCACGACCAAGTCGAAGCGGGGCCGGTCGAGCGCGCAGGCCTCGCGGCGCATGCCGTCCTCGTGCACCCGCAGCACCCGGTCGAGGTCGACCCATGATTCGCGTCCGGCCCGGTCCCACGGCCCGACGCCGATCGGCACCCACTCGCGGTCCCGGTCGTGACGCTTGCTGGAGAGCTGCACGGCGAGCAGCGTGCCCGCCTCCTCGCGGGCCACCACCAGGACCGGACGGTCCTTGCCCCGCCCGTCGTTCTCCTCGAACGGCACCCACGTCCAGACGATCTCGCCGGGGTCGGGATCGCCGTCGCGGTCCGGGGCGTACGAGGTGCGGACCGGGCCCACGTCGACAGCATCGGCCTCGGTAGTGGCCGCGGGGCCGCTGCTGCCGGGCAGGTCGGAGGGTCCGTCGAAGGCGCTTGGTGCACCGAATGCACGGGGAGAGATCGTCACCGCCTCACGGTAGGGCCCGGGAGCCCCTCAGATCCAGCCGTCCAGCGCGGTCAGGAGCCTGTCTGAAGTGGCACGTGTCAGTCACGCGTGAGCAATGGGCGGCACTCGTTTCAGGCCATCGTCCAGACCCCGTACGGAACTGGTCTGGAAGGACGCCGAGAGCAATGAGCCAGACACCCAAGCAGTCCGCAGAGCGCCCAGTTCCGACCAGCGCCGACGTCGCCCGGCTGGCGTGGTCATGCCGCAGGAGTCGGGCCTGGAGCTCTTCTCCGCCCCGCGCCTGGAGGGCGCCCGGCGGGCCGCGTCGGGCACCGGAGCCCGGATCGAGCCGATTGCGCTGTCGTATGACGAGGAGCCGGCGGCCGAGCTCGCCGCCCGCTGGCGCCGACTCGGCCTCGACGCGGTCTACGCGTACAACGACGAGTACGCCATGTTGCTCATGCGCGCTCTCCAGGACGCGGGCATCCAAGTCCCGGGCGAGACCGCAGTGGTAGGCGCCGACAATCTGCTGCTCGGCAGACTGCTGAGGCCCCGGCTGAGCACCGTGCGGATCGACATGGTGACCGGTCAGCGGCTGGCCGAACTGGTCGACCGCGCCGTACGCGACCCGGGGGCCGAGCTGGAGCGGCGCGGCCTGGTGGGGGCGCGGGCCCTCCAGCGCGAGTCAAGCTGACCCGGCGCGTCTCGGCGTCCGGCGGCCCCGGTGTGCCGCGAAAAAGGCATGCGGCCCCGGGGCGACGCAGGACGACATGCGGGCCGGGCGGTGCGTGTCTAGCGTCACTTGCATGAGTACTGACCCGCAGCGCTTCGAGATCCTGGTGGTGCCCGCGCACGTCGAGGGCCGCGATGCCGCTTCCCTGGCCAAGAGCGCCATCCGCTCCGCCGTCGTGGAGGCCACGGGCCGACGCGGGTCCTCCGGCTATCCGCGCTATGCGGGCGAGGGCGTGGAGGCCGACATCGACCCTGCGACGCGTACGGTCGAGGCGCTGCTCGTCGACGGGTCGGAGCTGGACTACGGACTCTCCGTGCGGGTCGTCGACGTGGCAGACCGCTGACGGCGACTTTCCCACCGGGCGGGCGGCGACGCCCTGACACCGCGCTTCGGTGGTGCCTCCATGGGCCGTCGACAGTGTCCGTTGACACGGGCCGACGCCCGGCAGAGACTCGGGCTGGGCCAATGGTGAACGTTGGTTCACCAAGTGAACAACGCTGTACGCACGGCCAAGCCCGGGAGAGTTCCGATGAGCATCCGCGACGTCTACATCGTCGACGCCGTCCGCACCCCGATCGGCAAGTTCGGGGGCGCGCTCTCCTCCGTACGTCCGGACGACCTTGCCGCGCATGTCGTCAAGGTGCTCGTGGCCCGTTCCCCTGAACTCGACCCGGCCCGTATCGACGACGTCGTCCTCGGTGACGCCAACGGCGCGGGCGAGGACAACCGCAACGTCGCCCGCATGGCTGTCCTTCTCGCCGGTCTGCCCGTTACCGTCCCCGGCGTCACTGTCAACCGCCTGTGCGGCTCGGGACTTGAGGCCGTCATCCAGGCGTCCCGCGCCATCGCCCTGGGCGACGCGTCGATCGCGATCGCGGGCGGCGTCGAGTCGATGTCCCGCGCACCCTGGGTGCTGCAGAAACCCGAACGGGCCTTTCCCGCGGGCCACCAGCAGCTCCACTCGACGACGCTGGGCTGGCGTATGACGAACCCGCGCATGCCCGCCGAGTGGACCGTCCAGCTCGGCGAGAGCGCCGAACTCATCGCCGAGAAGCACGACATCACCCGCGAGCAGCAGGACGCCTTCGCGCTCGCCAGCCATCAGAAGGCCGCCGAGGCTTGGGGCAAAGGGCTGTACGACGGTGAGGTCGTCGCGTACGAGGGCGTGGAGCTGCCGCGCGACGAATGCATCCGCGACTCGACGTCCATGGAGGCGCTCACCAAACTGAAGCCGTCGTTCCGCAAGGACGGCACGGTGACGGCCGGCAGCTCCTCACCGCTCAACGACGGGGCGGCGGCGCTCCTTCTCGTCGACGAGGAAGGGCTGCGGGCGACGGGCCGCGAGCCCCTCGCCCGGATCCGCACCTCCGCCGTCACCGGCATCGAACCGCAGCTCTTCGGCCTCGGCCCGGTTGAGGCGGTGCGGCGGGCGCTCACCAAGGCGGGCCGGACCTTCGCCGACCTGACCACCTTCGAGCTGAACGAGGCCTTTGCCGCCCAGTCGCTCGGCTGTCTCGCCGAATGGCCGGACCTGGACCCGTCCCTGGTCAACCCGCGCGGCGGCGCCATCGCGATCGGCCACCCGCTCGGTGCGTCAGGGGCCAGGCTGGCCGGCTCGGTCGCTCACCAGCTGGCAGCGGCCGGTTCGGGAACCGGCGTCGCCGCCCTCTGTATCGGTGTGGGCCAAGGCATAGCCCTGGTCCTGGAGCGCTGAGCCGGACAGCCTTCGAGTCTGCGTCAGGCCCCGGTCTCCCGCGTCAGGCCCCGGTCTCCCGCGTCAGGCCTCAGGCGTCACGCCTCGGCGGCCTGCGTCAGGCATCCGTCGACGTCTCCGCCTGGGCGGCGCCCTGCGCGTCGTCGATCGACTTGCGGACGTCGTCCATGTCCAGCGCGCGCGCCTGACCGATCACGTCCTCCAGGGCAGCCTCGGGCAGCGCGCCGGGCTGGGCGAAGACCGCGACGTTGTCACGGACGATCATCAGCGTGGGGATGGAGCGGATCTCGAACGCGGCAGCGAGTTCCTGCTGAGCCTCCGTGTCGACCTTCGCGAAGACCAGGTCGGGGTGGCGCTCGGCGGCACCCTCGTAGACCGGGGCGAACTGCCGGCACGGACCGCACCAGGAAGCCCAGAAGTCGATCAGGATGAAGTCGTTGTCGGTCACAACCTGATCGAAGTTTTCCTTGGTGAGCTCAACAGTGCTCATGACGTGCTACCTCTTCCTGATGTCCGGCGGACTCGCCCCCGACAACGGTGCCTGGGGCCGTGCTATTCCTGCCCCTGCCCATGTGGCCGGGACGCACACCCAGGACCAGACTGGCTCTATGACAGAACCTGTGGAGTACGACGTCGTGGTGGTGGGCGCGGGCCCTGTCGGCGAGAATCTGGCGGACCGTGCGAGAGCGGCGGGTCTGAGCACGGCGGTCGTGGAGAGTGAACTGGTCGGCGGCGAGTGTTCGTACTGGGCGTGCATGCCCAGCAAGGCCCTGCTGCGCCCGGCGATCGCCCATGCCGACGCCCGCCGCACGCCGGGCCTGAGCCAGTCGGTGCAAGGGCTGCTCGACGCCGATGCCGTCCTTGCCCGTCGAGACGAACACGCCGCCCATTGGAAGGACGACGGCCAGGTCGCCTGGCTGGACTCGATCGGCGCCCGCCTCTACCGCGGACGGGGCAAGCTGCACGGCTCGAAGAAGGTCGTCGTCGAAGGCCCCGAGGGGGAGCACCAGGTCCTGACCGCCCGGCACGCCGTGGCCGTGTGCACCGGCAGCCGCGCCGTCCTGCCCGACATCCCGGGCATCGCCGGCGCGAAGGCCTGGACCAGCCGCGAGGCCACCAGCTCTCCTCGTGTGCCAGGGAGGCTCGCGGTCGTCGGCGGCGGTGTGGTCGGTGTGGAGATGGCGACCGCATGGCAGGCCCTCGGCTCGCAGGTCACCATGCTGGTCCGCGGCGGGGGACTGCTGCCCCGGATGGAATCCTTCGTCGGTGAGCACGTCGCCGAGGCCCTGGCCGAGGGCGGCGCACAGATCCGTATGAACACCTCCGTGACGTCCGTCGAGCGCTCCGACGGCGCCGGCCCCGTCACTCTCGTACTGGACAGTGGCGAGAGTATCGAGGCCGACGAGGTCCTCTTTGCCACCGGCCGCGCCCCCCGGACCGACGACATCGGCCTTGAGACGGTGGGACTGGAGCCGGGCGCCTGGCTGCCCGTCGACGACAGCTGCCGTGTCGAGGGCAGCGACTGGCTCTACGCGGTAGGCGATGTGAACCACCGCGCGCTGCTCACTCATCAGGGCAAGTACCAGGCCCGCATCGCCGGGGCCGCCATCGAGGCGAGGGCGCAGCACGTCCCGTTGCTGGAGAGCGACCGCTGGGGCGCCCACGCGGCGACCGCCGACCACGCGGCCGTCCCACAGGTCGTCTTCACCGACCCCGAGGCAGCGGCGGTGGGCCTCTCCCTCGCCCAGGCAGAGGCGGCGGGCCACCGCGTCCGCGCGGTCGACTATGACCTGTCCTCGGTCGCGGGAGCGACCCTGTACGGCGATGGCTACCGAGGCCGCGCGCGGATGGTCGTCGACCTCGACCGCGAAATCCTGCTGGGCGTCACCTTCGTGGGCCCGGGCGTCGGCGAGCTGCTGCACTCGGCCACGGTGGCGGTTGCGGGCGAGGTGCCGGTCGAAAGGCTGTGGCATGCGGTGCCCGCGTATCCCACCATCAGCGAGGTGTGGCTGCGCCTGTTGGAGTCGTATCGAGGCTGACGCATCGACCGAAGTCGCAGGCGGCACCGCCACGTACGGTGCCGTCATGTTTCGGCGACGGACGGCCCGAGCGTAGTACCCGACAGCCTTGACGATGTATCAGCTCTGGATGGTGTCGCTGGGCGCACCGGTGAGCCGGGCGGAGATGCGTCGCGGATGACGCTGTATCCGTACCGGCTCATCGATCACGACAGGGCCGGGAACGGCCGGCCGGAAAGTCGGGGATCACTTCACGCGCGTTTGACGCTCTCGCGCCGGGCGGCTCAGGACACGCTCGACGTCTTGGGCATGTCGCCCTTGGTCGTGTTGATGTCGATCACCGAGAACGCCGCACCCTGCGGATCGCTCAGCGCCGCGAACCGGCCGAACGGGCTGTCCATCGGCCCGAACCGCAGCACTCCGCCGCGCTCTGTCGCTTTCGCCACCGCCGCGTCGCAGTTCTCGACGGTGAAGTACACGTTGAGGTACGGCGGTACCTGGGGCGGGAAGTTGTCGTCGTCCATCTTCATGCGCCCGAGGACTGTTTGGTCGCCGAGGTTGTAGAGCCTGAAGTCGATCGCGTCGTCCTCCACCCGCTGCATGCTGTACGGGAAGACGGCGGGGAAGAAGGCGTCCGCCTTCTCCGGCTCCCGGGTGAAGACCTCACCCCAGCAGTACGCGCCGGGCACGGCCTTCGCCTCGAAACCCTCGTGCGTACCCGCCTGCCACACCCCGAAAACGACGCCGCCGGGATCGCGGGCGAGCAGCATCGAACCGAATTCGCCGACCTGCATCGGCTCCATCAGCAGCTCGCCCCCGTTGTCACGGATCTTCGCGGCGGTGGCGGCGACGTCCGGCGAGGCCAGATACAGACACCACGCCGACTGGCCTTCCTGGCCCGGCATCGGGGGCACAACGGCGGCGACTGCCTTGCCGTCCGCGTACGCCTGTGTGTAGTTGCCGTACTCCGACGAAGCCTCGCCGAAGGTCCAGCCCAGCACGTCACCGTAAAAGCTCTTCGCGCCCTCCACGTCGGTGAACATCGCATCAGCCCAGCACGGCATGCCCTCAGGATGTACGGCCATGGCTCTGCCTCCCGCTCGGTGGTGTCCCGTTTGCCACGCTAGCCAGCCGTCGGCCAACCCGCCCGCCGAGCGGGTGACGCAGCCCCTCTGTCCCGGGACCCGATGCGGCCGGTCACCTCACAGGCTCCAGCGCAGCACCGCCCCCAGCCCGCCCGCCGGGCCCTGCATCCCCTCGGGGACCAGCAGCACCTCGGCGTCGGATGCCGCGGCGGACCGCAGCAGGGCGTCGTCCGCGCGTGCCTGTACGGGCTTGGCGACGCCCATCGCCTGTGCCTGGCCGCGCTGCACGGCGACTTCGTCGACGCCGGGTCCGATCCACACATCGCGGCCCGCGTCGGACGCGTCCTGCGCGAGCAGCAGCGTGGCCACCTGGTGGCTCCGGGCAGCGTCCACGACGGCGGGTACCCCTTCAGCGGCTTCTCCGCGACCGGTGTCGACAGAGGCCGCGCGGTGCTCGCCCGGCTTGCCGCGTCCGATGCGGAAGCGTTCGAGGGCGCTCTGGAGCCGGTCGCGCGTGTACTCCTCGCGGGCCTGGGCGATCTGCCGGTCGAGCACGCTCTTCGAGGCACCGGGGGACCTGCTGCCGTTCTCGGCCTCGACGGTGACGGCCCGGATGCGCATGGGCAGCCGGTTGTACACCGCCCGGCGTTCGCGGGAGTCGCCGGTCAGGACCAGCAACTGCGCGCCGCTCCCGGGCCACTGCTTGGCGAGCTCGCCCGCGATGATGTCGGCGGTCTCGTTCCAGTTGTTCTCCACCTTGTTCCGGTAGTGCCACTCGCCCGTGGGGATGCTGCGCTGTCCTCGGCCCGGTCCCTCCTTGCCGTTCGCCTGCCCCACGGTCTCGCTTCGATGCGTGTCGCGCAGCTCCAGGTCGGCGCCGGTGCGGTCGATGTACGCAACCAGGCACGACGGCTCGTCGCCCCGCAGGCCGGCCAGTGGCGCGACGTGCGGCAGGACCGACCAAGTCGCCTCGATCCTGGGCGGGGTCGCCGCGAGCGGTACGTCGAGCACGACCTCGGCGCCCGCTGCGAACAGCGCCCGGCCGGGTGGTGCCCCGGAGACCGGCTCGTGGGCGAGCCTGTCTATCAGCGCCCTGACGGTGTAGGCGTCGGCGCCCGCGTCGATGAGCTGCGACGCGACGGAGCGCTCACGGAGCTTCTGCAGCCTCGCAGCGTCCTCGGTAGCACGCGTGGTGTCGATGTAAACAGAGGCCCAGGGGCCTGGACGGTCGAAGAGCGGCTTCAGAAAACCAAGTTCCATGATCTCCCCCAGGCTCGTGGAGGGTGAGTACTACCAGATTACGACGATGTGCCGGTAGGGCCCTCCTTATGGGGGAATCAAGGCAATCGCGGCAGTGGCGGATCCGGCATGGGCGGGCCAGCAGCCGCGCCCGGGCCCCGGTATCTGGCTACGCCATTCGATCGTCGCCGGCGGTGGCCCGGTGCGCGTTGATCATCCTGTGCAGCTCTTCGGACGCGGCCCGGCCGAAGGCCGGATCGTTGATGTGGGTGTCGAATTCGAGAAGTTCGGTCATGCTGTCCCGCGGCCCGTCACGGAGCGCGGTGAATAACGCGTCGTCGGCGGGCGGATCGTGATAGGGGCCTCCCGGGCCGCCGAGCGTGGAGAGCCCGCGCCGGGGCAGGCACACGGTCGTCGGCCCGCAGCCGGTCGGTTCCGGCGGTCAGGATGCCGCCCACCCAGGTCGTCGGCGAGCCAACTGGGCGTCAGGTCCAGGATGCCGGCGAACAGTTCCTGCTCGGCAAGTGACTCCAGGTTCCGTCCGCCGGAGCCGCTGGTGTGGAAGACCAGGGCCTCGTAACCGAGTTCGGTGAGCCGGTGCCGGGCGGCCTCGACGCCGGGTGTGGTTACGCCGGCCATCGCCGCGGCCACCAGTGGCCTGCCGCCGGCCCGAGACCGCCGCCCGTACAGCCCGTGACGCCGCGGCGAATCCCTTGGCCGTCGCGGCGATCGCGTCCACCGCGTTGGCGAGGATCGGTGTGCTGTCGGTGGGGTCGCTGTCGCTGGTCGCCCGGCTCCTGGCCTGACGGACAGCGACTAGCGAGCACCGGCTTCCGGGACGCTTTGCGGGAGGGGATCCCCGGACATCGCCGCGGCCATCCGCAGATGCGGCACGGCGTCCTCGGTCCGCCCCTGCCGCTCCAGCGTGCGGCCCAGCATCAGCCGCGCGTAGTGCTCCACCGGGCTGAGCTCCAGCACGGCGCGCAGCTCGGCCTCGGCCTTGCTCAGCCGCGCCGAGTGGTAGTAGGCGCGGGCCAGCAGCAGACGCGGCGCGATCTGCTCCGGCGCCTCCTCGACGAGACCACCCAGAATGCGTGCTGCCGTCATGTACTCCTTGGCGTCGAAGAACATCTGCGCGCGGTCCCACCGATCGGCCGCGGTGCCGAACTCGTAGTAGGTGTCGTTCATTCGCCCTCCTCCTCAAGGACTCGGCCTGCTGCGTGCACCCCCGTCAACACACGGCGATGGTTGAACATTCCACTATCCTTTGGGGCGTGGGGCCTGCCGGCTCGTACCCGTACAGGAATAGGTTGAGCGCCATGAGCAATCTCGATCGTCAGGCCGCCCTCTCAGTCTGCGGCGGTCGTGGCTTCGTCGTCGCCGAGCCCGTCCGCGAACTTCTCAGCCCCCGCCGAGTCCGGCTCGGCGAGTCCACCGAGGTCCGCCGACTGCTGCCCAACCTCGGCCGGCGCATGGTCGGCGCCTGGGCCTTCGTTGATCACTACGGGCCCGACGACATCGCCGACGAGCCCGGAATGCAGGTCCCGCCCCACCCGCACATGGGCCTCCAGACCGTCAGCTGGCTGCACGACGGCGAGGTGCTGCACCGCGACAGCACCGGCAGCCTGGCGACCATCCGCCCCCGGGAACTCGGCCTGATGACCTCCGGGCGCGCGATCAGCCACTCCGAGGAGAGCCCCAAGCCGCATGCGCGCTTCCTTCACGGTGCCCAGCTCTGGGTCGCGCTCCCCGACGCGCACCGCGGCGTCGAGCCGCAGTTCCAGCACCACACCGAGCTGCCGACCGTCACCGCGCCAGGCCTGACCGCCACCGTCATCCTCGGCGCCCTCGACGGCGCCGCCTCGCCCGGGACGACATACACCCCGATCGTCGGCGCCGATCTGGCGCTCGCCAGGGGGACCGAGACGAGCCTCCCGCTCGACCCCGACTTCGAGTACGCCGTGCTCGCCATGTCCGGCGAGGCCCATGTCGACGGCGTGCCCGTACTGCCAGGCTCGATGCTCTACCTCGGCTGCGGCCGTACGGAACTCCCGCTGCGGGCCGGATCCGACGCCGGCCTGATGCTCCTCGGCGGCGAGCCGTTCGAGGAGGAGATCGTCATGTGGTGGAACTTCATCGGGCGGTCGCATCAGGAAATCGATGAGGCTCGGAAGGCGTGGATGGAGGGGGCCCGGTTCGGTGAGGTGAAGGGGTACGACGGTGCTCCGCTGCCCGCTCCCGAACTCCCGCCGGTGGCGCTGAAACCGCGCGGGCGAGTACGTTGACCTGGGGTTATGCGCACCGGTCTCGTTGTCGAGAGGTGCGGGCGTCGGCCCCCTTCGCCTGCTATGCGGCACGGGGTGCCCGCGCCTCGAAGTGATCCACTCTGGCGTGGGGAACGAGTTGTAGGTGTTGGCTTCTGTGACCAGGTCTGATCAGACCCCTTGCTGACCTTGCTGACGAGTAATCAGGTTGCTGGTCCTACTGGGGCGGGTGAGGGGGCTTGAGCGCTCGGAAAACTCGCGGATGTCCGCGGCAACGTGATCGGGCTTTTCCATGGCTACGAAATGATGGCCGCTGGTACCACGGGGCCTTGCGTGTGCACGCCGACCTGCGGGGATTCGGTCATCACGTGAACCGCAAGCGGGTGGCGCGTCTGATGCGGGAGCACGGCATCATCGGCCGTCACCTGCGCAGAAAGAAGCGGACCACCGGCCCCGACTTCCACGCGCCGCCGGTGGAGGACCTGGTGCAGCGGGACTTCACCGCCTCCCGGCTGGATGAGCGATGGTGTGGCGGCATCACCTGCATCCAGGCCGGCGGGCAGTGGCTGTTCCTCGCGGGCGTGACCGACATCTGCTCACGGCGGGTGCTCGGCTGGTCGATGGCCTCGCACATGCGCGCGGAGCTGGTCATCGACGCCTTGCACAGGATGGATCGCGCACAGGATCACCGATCACTCACGTGATCCTCTGAACCACCTGAGTTCGGGAACTGTCGTCACTCGTTCGGGCGGACCGAGCGCGGACGAGACATTCAACTGCCCCGAACGCATCCCGGCGCCAAGGCCATCCCTGCACTTGGACGCCGCCGTCGCACTGGTGCCGCCTGCGTCGCCTCCGGCCTCCCCTGCCCTGCTTGACCGGCCACCCCCACCGTCATATAGTTTGTTGTGCAACGAATTAAATGCAGGCTTTCCGCTTCAGGTGCCCCGGACGGTGAGATTCAGCCGGCTGACGGCCCAGACGTGACCGGACCGACTGGCTGTTGCACTGCAGCGGCCTTGCATGTCGGATGCGCCCCTCGTTGTCAACTCCCGTCCGACGCCAGAGTCTGGTTTCCACCGGCAAGGAACTGAGAAATGCCTGACATACAGCCCCGTGTGCTCCGGACCGATGAGGTCGCCGTTCCCCAGCCCGGCCACGGGCGGGACGGCTGGCCCGCGCACCGGTGGCTGGTGGGGGCCAAGCCGGTGTTCCTGCCGGTCGTGGTCGCCGTGGTGATCGGTGCGATCTTCATCAGCGTGTACCTGGCCGCGTTCCACGCCCCGGTGCCCCGGGGGCTGCCGGTCGCGGTGGTGGGCACCACGGCCGAGGTGTCGGCGGTCGCGGAAGCGCTGCCCGGACATCGGCCGGGCGCTCTGCGGGTCAAGCAGCTGCCGGATGAGGCTGCGGCCCGGTCAGCCGTCGAGCACGGCGACGTCTTCGCCGCGTTCCTGCCCGGCGGTGACCCGCGGCTGCTCTACGCCGGGGCCCGCGGCCCGGCAGTCACTACGTTGCTGATGCAGTCCTTCGGCCCTCTCGCCGAGGCGGACGGAGCGGAGCTGGAGGCCGTCGATGTCGTTCCGGCGTCCCCCCAGGACACTCGGGGGCTGGTTGTCTTCTACACCACCTTCGGTCTGGTGCTCGCGGGGTATCTGTTCGGGATCATGACGTACCAGCTCGGGCCGGGTGTGGGTATGGCGCGGCGGATGGCCGGGCTCGCCGCGTTCAGCGGCGTCGGCGGAGTGACGGTGGCCGCTGTCGTCTCCGGGTTCCACGCCTTGCCCGCGCCGTTCGCAGGGGTCGCCGGGCTGGTGGCGCTGGTGGCTCTGGCGGTGGGCTCGTCCACGATGCTGCTGGTCAGGGGGCTCGGGATGTGGGGGTCCAGCATGGCCGCGGTGGTGTTCATGACGGTGGGCAACGCGACCAGCGGCGGCAGTCTGCCCGCCCAGTTCCTCCCGGCCTGGCTGGAGCCGTTCTCCTCGGTGCTGCCGGTCGGTG
>NZ_JBSFMS010000041.1:0-53518 GCF_053599675.1 Streptomyces sp. NPDC000880
TCGCCCGGCCCGCCGGCGGGGCGGCCCCTGGGGCCCCACGGCTGCGTGCAATCGCAAGGCGGTGGGGGCACCCCCGGACGAAGTCTGGGGGAGTGCGTGCCAGGCGTCGCGGGGTGGGGGCACCCTCCCAGGCGAAGCTCTGGGGGAGGGACTTCTAAAACACGTCCTAGGGTGGGGCGTATGCGAGCAGCGCAGAACCCCAGGCCCGGCGGCCGTGTTACCGCGTTCGTCACCGCGCTCGGCGCGACCCGCGGCGTCTACGAAGCGCTGCGCAGGCGCGCGCCGGGAGACCCCACCCAGTGGCAGCGCAAGAACTACGCGGGCCGCACCGTCGACCTCTACGCCGGGCCCGCCGCGGCGGTCGGAGCCGCGCTCGGGACCGTGCCGGCCCGGACCCGGGGCGCGGCAGGGCTCGCGGTGGTCGCGGCCGGGGCGTGCGGGGCGTACGACGACATCGCCGGGGCCGGTGACCCACGCCGCGGGTTCCGGGCGCACCTGGCCGCGCTTGGGCAGCGCGAGGTGACCAGCGGGGTCGTCAAGCTGTTCGGGATCGGGGCCGCCGGGCTCGCCGCGGGCGCGCTGCTCAAGGAGCGGCCGGCCGACAAGCTGCTCGCCGGGATCGTGATCGCCGGCACCGCGCACCTAGTGAACCTCGTGGACGTCGCCCCGGGGCGGGCCGCCGTCGCCGTGCTCGGCATCGGCGCGCCCGGGCTGCTGCGGGGCGGCAGCGCGGGCGCCCTCGCCGCGGCTCCCATGGGAGCCGCCGCCGCGATCCTCACGGAGGACCTGGGCGAGCGGACCATGCTCGGCGACACCGGCGCCCACGCCCTGGGCGCGGCCCTCGGCGCCGCGATCGCCGCGGGCAACGGCCGCGCGGGACTGGCCGTTCACGCGGCGGTCCTGATTGCCGCGGCGGCGTACGGGGACGAGGTCAGCAGGCTCGCCGGATCCCCCATGTGAGTGATCCCACGACACGTCCGCCCGGTACCTGACACGGCCGCGACATACCGGCGGTGCCGGAACGTGCGTACGGGCTGGCATCCTTGGCGCGTGACACAGCTGCGTACGGTCCAGGTGCTGGGCGGCGGCAGTGCGGGCAGCAGCGCGCACGTCAGGTCGCTGGCCGCGGGGCTGGTGGCGCGGGGCGTGCGGGTGACGGTGTGCGCGCCCGCCGAACTGGAGCACCTCTGCGACTTCCCGGGAGCCAGGGCGCACTTCGCGCCCGTGCCGCGTCGGAGCGACCCGGCGGCTGTCGGGGCGCTGCGTGTGGCGTGCGCGGGGGCCGACGTCGTGCACGCGCACGGGCTGCACGCCGCCGTACGCACCACGCTGGCGCTCAGGGGGCAGCGCGTGCCCCTCGTCGTCACCTGGCACACGCGCTCGCACGACGACGGGGCGCTGGCGCGTGGTCGGGTGCTGCGGCTGCTGGAGCGAAGGGCCGTGCGGGCGGCGGCAGTTGTGCTCTGCACCTGCTCCGAACTGGTTGACCGGGCTCGCGTCCGCGGCGCCCGTGACGCCAGGCTCGCACCGGTCGCGGCGCCGGCGCCGCGGGGTGGGGCCGGCGCGATCGAGGGCAAGGCGCGGGCCGAACTGGGCGTGGTGGACCGGCCGTTGCTGATGGCCGTCGGCAGCCTGGAGCCGCGCCGGGGGTACAGGACGCTGCTGGACGCGGCGCGGTTGTGGCGCGGCCTGGACCCGATGCCACTGGTGGTGATCGCGGGGGAGGGACGGGAGCGGGGCGCGCTCCAGCGCCGCATCGAGGCGGAGGAGCTGCCGGTGCGGCTCATCGGCCGCCGCGACGACATCGCCGACCTGCTGTCGGCGGCGGACGTGGCCCTGCTCACGAGCCGCTGGGAGGCCCGCTCCCTGCTCGCCCAGGAGGCGCTGCGCCTGGGCGTCCCGCTGGTCGCGACGGCGGTCGGCGGGGTGCCGGAACTGGTGGGCGAGGCGGCGGAACTGGTCCCCTACGGCGACGCGGCCGCGCTGGGCGAGACGGTGGCACGGCTGCTGGGGGACGCGCGGCGGCGGGAGGAACTCGCGGCGGCGGGGCTGGCGCAGGCGGGGACGTGGCCAACGGAGGACGACACGATTGCGCAGGTGCTGAGCGTGTACGACGAGGTGGTGGCGGGACGGGGCGCCTGACCCTGGGAGCGGAGCCTGACCGCACACCCGCACCTCGGGCCTGACCGCACACCCGCACCTCCGCACCCCCCCGGGGCCCGTCTCACCCTCACGGCACGTGACGCCTCGCCCTCAGTGCCAGGCTCAGGGCCAGCACCGTCTGGGGGTCGTCCAAGTCCGTGCCCAGGAGTTCCGAGATGCGGGCCAGACGGTTGTACAGCGTCTGGCGGTTCAGGTGGAGTTCGCGGGCCGTTTCCGCCTTGCGGCCCGCGTGGGCCAGGTACGTCTGCAGCGTGGGGAGCAGCGGGGGGCGGGACGCCCGGTCGTGTTCGCGCAGCGGGCCGATCGCGCGGTCCACGAAGGCAGCCAGGTCCGGGTGGTCCCGTAGGCGCCACAGGAGCAGGTCGATGTCCAGGCGGCGTGCGTCGTACCACGGGCGATGGGACAGGCCCTGCGCCGCCGTCGCCGTTTCCGCCGCGTGGCGCAGGCCCGCCGATGCCGCCGCCCAGCCGCCCGCCATGCCGACCACCACGACCGGCGGGTGCGCGCCGGCCCTCTCCAGGCCGGCCCGTTCCACGCCCGCTCGCAGCGCCGCAGCGACCCGGTCCGCGACCGCCGTGCGTTCGGACTCGGAGCGCAGGCCCAGCAGCAGCGGAACCCGGCCCTCCACGGGGCGTACGCCCAGCAGCACCGGTACGCCCACCGAGGACAGCTCCTCCAGCACGGCCCGGGCCAGCAGCGCCCAGTTCCCGGAGGGGGAGAGCTCGGTGGCCAGGCGCATGACGACCGGCAGCAGCGGTCCTTCGCCCGGTTTGAAGCCCAGGACGCGGGCCTGGGCCGGCGCGTCCTCCGCCGTGATGCGGCCCTCCGCCAGGTCCGTCAGGAAGTCGCCGCGGCCGCGCGCCGCCAGTTCCTCCTCCTGGCGGGCCTGCATCAGGACGACCGCCAGCAGCCCGGCCGCCCGCTCCGCCGCCATCCGGTGCACCGTGAGCAGCGGGGAGCCCACGGTCGGCAGCACCAGCCGGGCACGTACCGAAGCCGCCCCCTGCCCGCCACCGGGGACGTCCACCAGGACCGTTCCGGCCGGCGGAGACTCCCGCGCCGCCCGCTGCCCGCGCAGTCCGTCCCACACCTGGAGCGGATCCGCGCCGGCCTGCCCCGACTCGGAGGCCGTCGCGTACAGCAGCTGCCCGTCGGCCGTCTCCAGGAAGACGGGGTTCGCTGTGAAGTCCGCGAGGATACGCAGCACTTGGGGCACCCCGCCCCCGCCGAGCAGCGCGTCCGTACACCGCCGGTGCACATCCTCGGCCTGCCGCAGCAAGGCGTAGTGTCCATTGACGATCTCGGTGTGGATCTCCTCGGTCACCGAGACGAAGGCGACCTCGCGGTGCAGCTGCACCAGCGGCAGCCCGGCCGCCCGCGCCGTCTCCACGATCGCCGCGGGCAGCCGGTCGAAGCGCGGCCCGAGCTCCACCACCAGCGCGGCGATCCCGCGGTCGGCGAGCCGCCGTACGAAGGCACGCTGCTCGGCCGGCCGGGCGCCCAGGCCCAGGCCCGTGGTGAGCAGCAGCTCGCCGCCCTTCAGCAGGGAGGCGATGTTCGGCACCTCGCCGGCGTGCACCCACCGCACCGTGCGCTGCAGCCGGTCCGCGCCGGCGACGACCTCCGGAAGACCGCCGCGCAGCCCGGGCAGCTCCAGCGCCCGCTGCACCGTGATTCCACCTTGGGTCTCCACTGACTCTCGCCTCGCGAATTCACTCGGGCCGGACGGGTGACGCCGCCGTGGACGAGGGGCGGCGTCACCCTGGGTTCGGACGCTACCGTGCCGGTCAGTTGGGCGATTGTCAGGCCCCCGACGGTTACGGCTGGTGTCACGCGCCGTTCGGCGAGGCCGGTTGGATGTTGTGGTTCAGCCGGAACACATTGTCGGGGTCGTACTCGGCCTTGACCGAGGCGAGCCGCTTGTAGTTGTCGGCGCCGAAGCTGGACACCACCCGCTCCCGGCCCTCCTGCCCGATGAAGTTGAGATACACCGTGCCGCTGGACCAGGTCGCGAAGTCGGCCCGGACGTCGCGGACCCACTGCTTGCCGCGTTCGTCGTCCAACGGGCTGTCCCAGATGCCGAAGGGATGGACGGCCCACGGCGATGCGCGCCACGGCACCGGATAGTCCGCCCGGCCCCGCGCCACCGCGCCGCCCATCGGGAAGAGGATGTGCTGCGAACTCGAGGGCACCGGCATGGCGGAGGCATGGGAGCAGAAGACGTCCACTGCCTCGTCCGGGAAGCTCTCCAGATACTCGGCGGACCAGTAGTTCCGCATCCCGGGCGGGTCGTCGAGCATGCACTGCAGTTCCGCGTACGGAAGCTCCGCGATCACCTCTGACTCGTGACCGAGCCCCAGCAGCGGCTCGACGACCTCGCGGGCCTCCGCCTCCCTGCCCGTGTAGGTGACCAGCGCCGTGAGCATGAGCTCACCCACCAGCTGCTCGGGGACGAACGGCTCCGGCGGCCCGGTGAGGTAGATGCAGCCGCCGCCGGCCTCATCCGGGGCGGATTTCCCGAAGTCGCGGAAGGCTTTCAGCACTTCGGGTCCGGCCTCCGGCCGGAACACCAGCATGACCATGCTCATCGCGGGCAGCTCGTGCAGTTCCAGGGTGACCGAGGTGGCCACGCCGAAGTTGCCGCCGCCGCCGTGCAGCGCCCAGAACAGCTCCTGGTTCTCGTCCTCACTCGCGTGCACCGTGCTGCCGTCGGCGGTCACCAGCTCGGCGGCGAGCAGATTGTCGCAGGCCAGTCCGTACTTGCGCTCCAGCCAGCCCGATCCGCCGCCCAGCGTGAAGCCGCCCACGCCGGTGGTTGACGCGCGGCCGCCCGTGGTCGCCAGATCGTACGGCTGTGTCGCGCGGTCGAGATGGCTCATGGTGGCGCCGCCGCCGATGCGTGCCGCACGCGAGTCGGGATCGACGCTCACGGTGTGCATCCGGCGCAGATCGATCACGATCCCGCCGTCGGTCAGCGACATGCCCGCGACACTGTGACCGCCGCCGCGGACCGCGATCTGAAGGCCCTCGTCTCTCCCGAAGCGGATCGCCCGGGCCACATCCGCCTGCGTCTCGCACTGGGCGATCACGGAGGGCCGCCGGTCGATCATGCCGTTGAAGACCGCGCGGGCCTCGTCGTATCCCTTGTCACCAGGGGTGATTGCTTCCCCGGTCAGTTTCTCGCGGAAACCGGCCAGAGCCGGGTCCGCTATGCCTTGGGGCGCCATAGTGGCCCCCTTTCGAGGGCGCGAGGGGACCTTCTCATCGTAGTCCCGTCGGGCGGGACGTGATCAGTCGGGGAGAAGGCCCTGCCGCGCCGCCGGGCTATCCTCCGTACGCTCCCGAAGCCGTCAGCCGCAGCGCCGTGTCGATCAGTGGAACGTGGCTGAACGCCTGCGGGAAGTTCCCCACCTGACGCTTGAGCTTCGGATCCCACTCCTCGGCCAGCAGCCCCAGGTCGTTGCGGAGCGACAGCAGCTTCTCGAACAGCCGCCGTGCCTCGTCCACCCGCCCGATCATCGCCAGGTCGTCGGCGAGCCAGAACGAGCAGGCGAGGAACGCGCCCTCGTCGCCCTCGAGGCCGTCGACGCCGGCCTCCTCGCCTGCCGTCGGATAGCGCAGTACGAAGCCGTCCTCGGTCGACAGCTCCCGCTGGATGGCCTCGATCGTTCCGATGACGCGCTTGTCGTCCGGCGGCAGAAAGCCCATCTGCGGAATCAGCAGCAGCGAGGCGTCCAGCTCCTTGGAGCCGTACGACTGCGTGAAGGCGTTGCGCTCCTTGTCGTAACCCTTCTCGCAGACATCGCGGTGGATGTCGTCGCGCAGCTCACGCCACCGCTCGATCGGCCCGTCCGCGTCCCCGGACTCGATCAGTTTGATGGTCCGGTCGACGGCTACCCAGGCCATGACCTTGGAGTGCACGAAGTGCCTGCGCGGCCCGCGCACCTCCCAGATGCCCTCGTCAGGCTGGTCCCAGTGCTTCTCCAGATAGCGAATCAGTTTGAGCTGGAGGAGCGAGGCGTAGTCGTTGCGGGCCAGACCCGTCATATGGGCCAGATGCAGGGCCTCGGTGACCTCGCCGTACACATCCAGCTGAAGCTGGTGGGCGGCGCCGTTCCCGACCCGGACCGGGCCGGAGTTCTCGTAGCCGGGGAGCCAGTCCAACTCGGCCTCGCCCAGCTCCCGTTCACCCGCGATCCCGTACATGATCTGCAGGTTCTCCGGGTCGCCGGCGACCGCGCGGAGCAGCCACTCGCGCCAGGCACGGGCCTCCTCGCGGTAGCCGGTGCGCAGCAGCGACGACAGGGTGATCGCCGCGTCGCGCAGCCAGGTGTAGCGGTAGTCCCAGTTGCGTACGCCGCCGATCTCCTCCGGCAGCGACGTCGTCGGCGCGGCAACGATCCCGCCCGTCGGCGCGTACGTCAGCGCCTTCAGCGTGATCAGTGAGCGGACCACGGCCTCGCGGTAGGGCCCGTGGTACGTACAGTGCTCGACCCACTCCCGCCAGAAGTCGGCGGTCGCCTCCAGGGAGCCTTCCGGGTCCGGCAGCGCCGGCGGCCGGTGGTGCGAGGGCTGCCAGCTGATCGTGAACGCGATCCGCTCGCCGGGAGCGACGGTGAAGTCGGAGTACGTGGTGAGGTCCTTGCCGTACGTCTCGGTTTCGGCGTCCAGCCACACCGAGTCGGGCCCGGCGACGGCGACGGTGCGCCCGTCAACCTTGTGGACCCACGGCACCACACGCCCGTAACTGAACCGCATACGCAGCGCCGAGCGCATCGGCACGCGCCCGCTCACGCCCTCCACGATCCGGATCAGCTGCGGCGCACCGTCACGCGGCGGCATGAAATCCGTCACGCGGACCGTGCCGCGCGGTGTGTCCCACTCCGATTCGAGGATCAGCGAGTCCCCGCGGTAGCGGCGCCGGTCGGCCGTCGGCGGCTCGGCCTCCGCGGCGTGCGCAGGCCCCAGCCGCCAGAAACCGTGTTCCTCGGTGCCGAGCAGGCCGGCGAAAATGGCATGCGAGTCGAAGCGGGGTAGGCACAGCCAGTCCACTGTGCCGTCCCGGCAGACCAGGGCAGCGGTCTGCATGTCTCCGATAAGTGCGTAATCCTCGATGCGCCCGGCCACGTGCATCTCCAGTCGAACGGCCATGTCCGCCCCGCAGGGCGCTTACTGCAGTCAAGGGTCGTTGACGAGCCCTGCTCGATGCGCTTCGCCCGCGCCCTTTACATCGCTCGGCAGCGAGTGTCCGAGCAGGATACGACGCACCCTGATGATCCGCGCGGCTGTCTCGGCAACCTGACACGGCCGAACGGGTGAGCCAAGGGTGAGCCCTCGCTGAGGGGCGTGTCCACTCAGAGCATGACTGGCCGGAAGCAGTCACGCGCTGTCGCTGATACCCTGGTACCCCGTGGACCGGTGGCCGTCCTGTGTGAAACAGGGGCCCCGAAACCGCAGCGACGGCACCCCCCGACCCCCTCGGAGGCAGGCCGGTACGCACCTCACCTCGCGACCACGGGAGCCCCCTCTTGGCGATGCCGCCCAAATCCATGACGACCAAGCACATCTTCGTCACCGGGGGTGTCGCCTCCTCCCTCGGCAAGGGCCTCACGGCTTCGAGCCTGGGCGCGCTGCTCAAGGCACGGGGCCTTCGGGTCACGATGCAGAAGCTCGACCCGTATCTCAACGTCGACCCGGGCACCATGAACCCGTTCCAGCACGGTGAGGTGTTCGTCACCAACGACGGCGCCGAGACCGACCTGGACATCGGGCACTACGAGCGCTTCCTCGACGTCGACCTCGACGGCTCGGCCAACGTCACCACCGGTCAGGTCTACTCCACGGTCATCGCCAAGGAGCGGCGCGGTGAGTACCTCGGTGACACCGTCCAGGTCATCCCGCACATCACCAACGAGATCAAGCACCGCATCCGGCGCATGGCCACCGACGACGTCGATGTCGTGATCACCGAGGTCGGGGGCACCGTCGGTGACATCGAGTCGCTGCCGTTCCTGGAGACCGTCCGCCAGGTCCGCCACGAGGTCGGCCGCGACAACGTCTTCGTCGTACACATCTCGCTGCTGCCGTACATCGGCCCGTCCGGCGAGCTGAAGACCAAGCCGACCCAGCACTCTGTCGCCGCGTTGCGCAACATCGGTATCCAGCCGGACGCGATCGTGCTGCGCGCCGACCGTGACGTGCCGATCGCGATCAAGCGCAAGATCTCGCTGATGTGCGACGTCGACGAGGCGGCCGTGGTCGCGGCCATCGACGCCAAGTCGATCTATGACATCCCCAAGGTGCTGCACACCGAGGGCCTCGACGCCTATGTCGTACGCAAGCTGGACCTGCCGTTCCGCGATGTCGACTGGGCCACCTGGGACGACCTGCTGGACCGCGTCCACAATCCCGACCACGAGGTCACGGTCGCGCTGGTCGGCAAGTACATCGACCTGCCCGACGCCTATCTCTCGGTGACCGAGGCGCTGCGCGCCGGAGGCTTCGCCAACAAGGCCCGCGTCAAGGTCAAGTGGGTCACCTCCGACGACTGCAAGACCCCGGCGGGCGCGCAGAAGCAGCTCGGCGACGTCGACGGGATTCTCATCCCCGGCGGCTTCGGCGACCGCGGTGTGACCGGCAAGGTCGGCGCGATCACCTTCGCCCGCGAGAACAAGATCCCGCTGCTCGGCCTCTGCCTGGGCCTGCAGTGCATCGTGATCGAGGCCGCGCGCAACCTCGCTGAGATCCCCGAGGCGAACTCCACCGAGTTCGACGCCGCCACCGCTCACCCGGTGATCTCCACGATGGAGGAGCAGCTTGCGTACGTGGAGGGCGCGGGCGACCTGGGCGGAACGATGCGACTCGGCCTCTACCCGGCGAAGCTCGCCGAGGGCTCGATCGTGCGCGAGGTCTACGGCGACCAGCCGTACGTCGAAGAGCGCCACCGCCACCGCTACGAGGTGAACAACGCCTACCGCGCCGAGCTGGAGAAGAAGGCGGGCATCCTCTTCTCGGGCACGTCCCCCGACAACAAGCTCGTGGAGTACGTCGAGTACCCGCGCGAGGTGCACCCCTACCTGGTCGCCACCCAGGCGCACCCGGAGCTGCGCTCCCGCCCGACCCGCCCGCACCCGCTCTTCGCGGGCCTGGTGAAGGCCGCGGTGGAGCGCAGGACGGGCAAGTAATCACAGGCGATACGGTTGCCGGGGTACGGGGCTTTTGGGTTCCCGTACCCCGGTTTCTGTTGTGTGTGGTGGGAGGACGTTTTCATGACCGTCAAGGACACGCCCGAGGAGTGGCACGTCGCCGCTACCGCGACGCCTTTCCGGGGTAACAAGACCAGCGTCCGCACCGACGACGTGGTCATGCCCGACGGCACGATCGCGCGGCGGGACTATCAGGTTCACCCCGGCTCGGTGGCGGTACTCGCGCTCGACGACACGGGCCGTGTCCTCGTACTGCGCCAGTACCGGCACCCCGTGCGCCACCGGCTCTGGGAGATTCCGGCCGGCCTGCTGGACGTGCCGGGTGAGAACCCGCTGCACGCCGCGCAGCGCGAGCTGTACGAGGAGGCGCACGTCAAGGCCGAGGACTGGCGGGTGCTGGCGGACGTCTACACCTCGCCGGGCGGCTGCGACGAGGCCGTACGGATCTTCCTCGCCCGCGATCTGTCGGAGGCCGAGGGCGAGCGCTTCGAGGTCTCGGAGGAGGAGGCCGACATGGAGCTCGCGCGGGTACCGCTCGACGAGCTCGTACGTGGCGTGCTCGCCGGTGACCTGCACAACTCCTGCCTCGTCGTGGGCGTCCTGGCGGCCACCGCCGCACTGGCGGGCGACGGCTTCGACACGCTGCGCCCGGCCGAGGCCCCCTGGCCGGCCCGCCCCTTCGAGGCCTGAGCCAGGTCCGAACGGGGCCTTGTCTGACGATCTGCTGATCCGATCGGGCGATGCCCCCGCCACGCTCCGCAGGGATCGTCGCAGAGCGTGAACTACGCTCGGAACGCCCGTGCGGAGTCCCGGCGGGCTCGGCTCGTGCGCGGACTGGACGGGAGCGTGGCCCGTGGCGGATCAGGCGGTGGACTTGGGCGGCCAGGCCGGGGCGTCCCGGGACCAGTTCTTCGGGCGTCAGCGGGAGTTGAAGTCCCTGCGGGCCGATATCGAACGGGCCGGCCTGAACACCTTGTCCGGACGCAAGGCACCCCGCGCCCGCGTCCTCCTGATCGCCGGGCGCCCCGGATCCGGTCGTACCGCACTCGCCGAGGAACTCGCCTTCCGGCTTGCCGCCGACTATCCCGACGGGGTGCTGCGCGTCCGGCTGACCGAACCCGGCGGGCGGCGCGTCCCGATGGACTCGGCCGCCCGCGAGCTGCTCGACTCCCTCGGCATCGCAGCGCCGCCCGGCGCCGGCGAGGACGAGCTGACCGAGATGGTCCGCGAGGCACTCGCGGAACGCCGGATGCTGCTGCTCCTCGACGACGCCGGTGACGCCGAGCAGGTCGACCCGCTGCTGCCCGACAACCCCGACTGCCTGGCCGTGGCGGTCTCCGAGGGGCCGCTGACCGGCATCCCCGACGTACGGCCGTGCACGCTCGGCGGGATGGACGCGAAGTCCGCGATCGAACTGCTCAGCACCTTCACCGGGTCGGTGCGGATCACCGTCGACCCGCAGGCCGCCGAGTCCATCGCCGAGGAGTGCGGCGGGCTTCCCGCAGCCCTGGTCCTGGTCGGCGGCTGGCTCGCAGCCAGGCCGAGGGCGTCCGTCGCCGACGTGGCCAAGCGGCTGCGGGGAGTGCCCGACGACGGGGCGCAGCCCAGGGGCGCAAGGCCACTGGCCCGGGCCTTCCGGCTGGTGTACGAGTCTCTGCCGCAGTCGGCCGCCCGGATTTTGCGACTGCTGGCCCTCGCGCCGGGCGGGCTTGCCGACGCGCACACCGCGTCCGCGCTGGCCGGCTGCTCGGTCCCGGCCGCGCAGTCGACGCTGGACGACTTCGCCACCCTCGGCCTGCTGCACTCGGTGGGAGTCCCCCCGCCGGAGGCAGAGGGAGGGCAGTACGTGGTGCCGGGGTGTCTCCTGCCGATGCTGCGTGCCTTGGTGGAGAGGCAGGACCGGCCTGCCGAGGTGCAGCTGGCCCGGGCCCGGATGCTGGAGCGGACCGTACGTCAGCTGCAGTCTTGCCGTGCCATCACTGAGCCGGACGGCTCCCCGGCGCGCAAGAAGCTGACCGGGCTGCCGAGCGCGCTGCGTTTCCCGAACGCGCCCGTCGCGGCCGAGTGGCTGAGCGCGCGGCTTCCCGCCCTGCTGGCATCAGCGCGCCTCGCGGTCGAGGACGGCGGGCTGGACACCCTGGCGCACCGGCTGGTTGCGGCGCTGGTCAGGGCGCTGGCCGCGCATCGCGGCACCGAGGCCGCCGCTCCCGAGCTCTACGGCCTGCACCAGCTGGTCCTCGGCGTCGCCGAGCGGCGCGGGCTGCACCGGGAAGAGGCAGCGGCCCTGCTCAATCTCGCCGATCTGGACGCGCAAACCGGCCGCACCGAGGCGGCGCTGGCCCGCTACCGGGCCGCACTGAACGCCGGACGGGCCGCGAACGATCCGTACGCGACCGGTCGCGCGATGGAATCCGTAGGCGGCGCCTACCAGGAATTGGGGGACTGGCAGCGGGCCGCCGACTGGTACGGACGGGCGCTCGCCCAGCGTCAGGCGCGCGGCGAGCGGGCCGATGAGGCACGGCTGTACGGCCGGCTCGGCGCCGTGCACACCTACGCCGGCCGGTACGGCGACGCGCTGCGCAGCTGGCGGGCCGCGGTGGCCGGCTACCGCAGAGCGGGCGATCTCCCGTCCCAGGCACGAGCGTTGAGCGAGGCGGCTCGCGTACAGGAATATGCGGGCCGGCCGGAGGAGTCCTTGCACACCTGCAAGGAGGCGGTGGACTGGGCGCGGCAGGCCGGGGACGTACGGCTGCAGGCAGCTCTGCAGCTCAGGCTGGCCGACACCCTCGACCGGCTGGGCGATCCGGCGGCAGCCCGGCTGCACCGCTCCGCTGCGGAAAGACTGCTCGGAGAGAAGGGTTCCACCTACGAAATCCGTAGCACTTCAGCCAAGGATTGATGCTTTGTAAGGCTAGACAGCTGAAAATCCTTCATTAGACTGGCTCCGCCACGTGTTCTCGTGGTGTCATCCGGTGCGTCGTGCGTATCCGGGTATGTATGGCAATGCCTCCTGTATCCCCTGAGCCAAGGACCGTGATCGACGTGAAGGTCGGCATCCCCCGCGAGGTCAAGAACAACGAGTTCCGGGTGGCGATCACCCCGGCCGGCGTGCACGAGCTCGTGCGCTATGGCCACCAGGTCTTCATTGAGCAGAACGCCGGTGTCGGCTCCTCGATCACGGATGACGAGTACGTCGCCGAGGGCGCGCAGATCCTGCCCACCGCGGACGAGGTCTGGGCCACCGCCGACCTGGTGCTGAAGGTCAAGGAGCCCGTCGCCGAGGAGTACCACCGCCTCCGCAAGGACCAGACGCTCTTCACCTATCTGCACCTCGCCGCGTCCCGCGAGTGCACGGACGCCCTGCTGGAGTCCGGCACCACCGCCATCGCGTACGAGACGGTGGAGACCGCGACCCGCGCGCTGCCGCTGCTCGCCCCGATGTCCGAGGTCGCGGGCCGGCTGGCCCCGCAGGTCGGCGCGTACCACCTGATGCGCTCGGTCGGCGGCCGTGGTGTGCTGCCGGGCGGCGTCCCGGGCACGGCGCCCGGCGAGGCTGTCGTCATCGGCGGTGGTGTCTCCGGCTGGAACGCCACGCAGATCGCCGTCGGCATGGGCTTCCACGTCACCCTGCTCGACCGTGACATCAACAAGCTGCGCGAGGCCGACAGGGTCTTCGGTACCAAGGTGAAGAAGATCGTCTCCAACGCCTTCGAGCTGGAGAAGGCCGTCGTCGAGGCGGACCTCGTCATCGGCGCCGTTCTCATCCCGGGCGCCAAGGCCCCGAAGCTGGTCACCAACGGGCTCGTCGCCAAGATGAAGCCGGGAAGTGTACTTGTCGACATTGCAATCGACCAGGGCGGCTGCTTCGAGGACTCGCGTCCGACCACCCACGCCGAGCCGACCTTCATGGTCCACAACTCGGTCTTCTACTGCGTCGCCAACATGCCCGGCGCGGTGCCCCACACCTCCACCTACGCGCTCACCAACGCGACGCTGCCGTACATCGTGGAGCTCGCGAACCGCGGCTGGGTCGAGGCGCTGCGCCGCGACCCGGCGCTCGCCAAGGGCCTCAACACCCATGACGGCCAGGTCGTTTACGGCCCGGTCGCCGAGGCCCACGGCCTTCAGAGCGTCGAACTGAGCGCGCTCCTCGGCTAGGCGTCAACGGCGTCGTCAACGTCACTCCCACGGCCGGACCTTGCCGGGCATGGTCCGGCCGGACGTGTATCCGACCGGTTTGCGACGCTCGCTCAACTCGCGTCGAACGTAACCCTTTAACCGTTTCGCGCACCCCCGAAACCTGAGGGCCAGGTCACGCCGGGAGTCCTGAGCACTCTTGACAGAAGGGTGTTCGGTTGCCGACACATCCGGCCGGGTCCGGCGGATTGTGTTGCTGCGGACCGGTGACACGCCATAGAGTCGCCAACCGTCGGCATGGTGCCACGCTGACCTATCGATAAAGTTTCCTGGTCACGTCCAAGGAGGTAAGACGACTTGTGAATGAGTCGACATTTACTCCCGGGGGTGGTCAACCAGGTATGCCTGCGAGGGGCCGGGTCCCGTCAACAGAGCAGCCCGGGCTCGAGGCTGTCGGCTCCGTCGCTGTCCGAACCTTCGCGACACGCCAGCACACGACGCACATGACGACAGCCCACACGATGAAGATGATGGACGGCCAACACGTGAACGCCATGGCCGGCAACGAGAGTGGCCGAGAGTCCACCCACTTCGCCGCCTACGAGGAAGTCCCCGAGGGGCACTTCTACGACCCCGACGCCGAGTACGAGCCGGACCCCGAGTACGCGGCCACCCTCGCCCCTGACGCCGCGCGTCAGCGCCGTGAGCGGATCGGCCCCACCGGGCGGCCCCTGCCGTACTTCCCGATCCCGGGCCCGCTGACCGACCACGGTCCCGCGAAGATCATCGCGATGTGCAACCAGAAGGGCGGCGTCGGCAAGACGACGTCGACCATCAACCTGGGCGCCGCGCTCGCGGAGTACGGACGGCGTGTGCTGCTCGTCGACTTCGACCCACAGGGAGCCCTGTCGGTCGGCCTCGGCGTCAACCCGATGGAGCTCGACCTCACCGTCTACAACCTGCTCATGGAGCGGGGCATGGCGGCGGACGATGTGCTCCTGAAGACCGCGGTGCCCAACATGGACCTGCTGCCGAGCAATATCGATCTCTCGGCCGCGGAAGTGCAGTTGGTGAGCGAGGTCGCGCGCGAGTCGACGCTGCAGCGCGCGCTGAAGCCGCTGATGTCGGACTACGACTACATCGTGATCGACTGTCAGCCGTCGCTGGGTCTGCTCACGGTGAACGCGCTGACCGCCGCGCACAAGGTGATCGTGCCGCTCGAGTGCGAGTTCTTCGCGCTGCGCGGGGTGGCGCTGCTGACCGAGACGATCGAGAAGGTCCAGGAGCGGCTCAACCCCGACCTGGAGCTCGACGGCATCCTCGCCACGATGTACGACTCGCGCACGGTGCACAGCCGCGAGGTGCTGGCGCGGGTGGTCGAGGCCTTCGACGATCACGTCTACCACACGGTGATCGGGCGGACTGTGCGCTTCCCGGAGACGACGGTGGCCGGTGAGCCCATCACCACGTACGCATCGAACTCCGTCGGCGCCGCCGCGTACCGTCAGCTCGCCAGGGAGGTGCTCGCCCGGTGTCACGCCGAGTGAGTCTGCCCGGGGCCGACGAGCTGTTCCGTACGACCGGGGGCATGGCGCTGCAGGCCTCCTCCCCTGCGTCTCAGCGCCGCAAGGCGAACGGCGAGCCGAGGGTGCCGGCGCCGGCGGGGGAGAGCGATCCGGTCGGCGATGGCGCGGCCGAGCCGGCTTCGTCCTCCTCGTCGTCCCAGGAACACTCCGCGGCGGACGCGGACTCCTCAGCGGAAGGGCGCAGCCGGGGGACGGAGGCCGAGGCCGCGCCGAAGGCCCGTCGCCCGCAGGATGCGGCCTCTGCGGGAGCCGCCGCCGTGTCGCCGACCGGACAGACGCGCCGCCGGGGGCGTGGCGCGAACCGCCGGCCCAGCGGCCGCGAACGGCACGACGAGAAGATCACGGTCTATGTCTCGGCCGAGGAACTGATGGACCTCGAGCATGCGCGGCTGGTGCTGCGCGGCGAGCACGGGCTCGCCGTCGACCGCGGGAGGATCGTCCGCGAGGCGGTGGCGGTGGTACTGGCGGATCTTGAGCAGCGCGGCGAGGCGAGCATTCTCGTGCGACGTCTGCGCGGGCGCTGACGGTAGCCTGCGCGCTGCACTGCCTGCCCCTTTTGCCCCTGGACCGCGATGCCCCCGACCGATGACTCCGCCCTCCCCCAGCCTTCGGCCGGGGGGCACAGCCCGCTGCGCTCACCCCGCCGCTCGCTGGGCCGCGGCCCGGGCGCGGTGGGGGACGGTGCGGCGGGTGAGCTTGCCCCTGACTCGCCCCTTCCCGCTGTATCGACTGGCGGCTCGGCCGCGGGTGGGGGCGGGCCCCCGGACTCCGGCCGCCCGCTGCGCGGCGAAGACCAGGACCCCGGCCCGCGCGCCCCGGACGCTCCCGGCAGGCCGGAGGCCGGCCAGTGCGACACCCCGAGCGAGCCGGAGACGGGCGCTCCCGGCGGGGCCGAGGCCGTTGAGCAAGCCGCCGTCGGCGAACCCGAGATGCGGCCGGACGCGGCCGGGACCGACCCGCCCGGCGGGCCCGACGCCGCCCGGCCCGGCATCCCGAGGGCGCCGGACGCCCCCGTCGAGGCGGGTGTGGCCGGGACCGACCCGCCCGGCAAGGCGGACGCGGGCCGGCCCGGCGCCCCGGGCGAGGCCGAGGCCGTCGAAGGCGACCCCGCCGAGCAAGCCGTCGGCGATGGGCGGTTCAAGGTGCGGCTTGCCAACTTCGAAGGGCCCTTCGATCTCCTCCTGCAGCTGATCTCCAAACACAAGCTCGACGTCACCGAAGTCGCCCTCTCCAAGGTCACCGACGAGTTCATGGCGCACATCCGGGCCATGGGCGACGACTGGGACCTCGACCAGACCACCGAGTTCCTCGTCGTCGCCGCCACCCTGCTCGACCTCAAGGCCGCCCGGCTGCTGCCGACCGCCGAGGTGGAGGACGAGGCCGACCTCGCGCTGCTCGAAGCGCGGGACCTGCTCTTCGCGCGGTTGCTGCAGTACCGCGCGTACAAGCAGATCGCCGAGATCTTCAGCGCGCGGCTGGAGGAAGAGGGCAAGCGGTATCCCCGTACCGTCGGGCTCGAGGACCAGTACGCCGAGCTGCTGCCCGAGGTCGTCATCAGCATCGGCGCGGAGGGCTTCGCCAAGCTCGCCGTGAAGGCGATGCAGCCCCGGCCCAAGCCGCAGGTGTACGTCGACCACATCCACGCCCCCCTCGTGTCCGTGCGCGAGCAGGCCGAGGTGGTCGTGGCGCGGCTGCGGGAGGCCGGTGAGCTCAGCTTCCGGGAGCTCGCCGCGGGCGCGCCCGACACCCTCACCGTCGTCGCGCGCTTCCTCGCGCTGCTGGAGCTGTACCGCGACAAGGCCGTCGTCCTGGAGCAGGACGACGCCCTGGGGGAACTCGTGGTCAAGTGGACCGGCGGTGAGTCGGCCGGGAACGTCACCGATGAATTCGATTCTGAGGTTCGCCAGAACCAGGAGGAGGAGAAGGCGTGAGCGATCTCAAGCCCGCGCTCGAAGCGGTCCTCATGGTCGTCGACGAGCCGGCCACCGAGGAGCACCTTGCCAAGGTCCTGGAGCAGCCGCGCCGGGCCGTCGCCGACGCGCTGCGGGAGCTGGCGGACGAGTACACGGTCCAGGGCCGCGGCTTCGAGCTGCGGCTCGTCGCGGGCGGCTGGCGGTTCTACTCGCGGGCCGAGCACGCCGAAGCTGTGGAGCGCTTCGTACTCGACGGGCAGCAGGCCCGGCTCACCCAGGCCGCCCTGGAGACCCTCGCGGTCGTCGCGTACCGCCAGCCGGTCAGCCGTTCGCGCGTCTCGGCCGTACGCGGAGTGAACTGCGACGGCGTCATGCGCACTCTCCTCCAGCGCGGTCTGGTCGAGGAGGCGGGCGCGGAACCCGAAACAGGTGCGATCCTGTACAGGACGACGAACTACTTTCTGGAGCGGATGGGCCTGCGCGGCCTGGACGAGCTCCCGGAGCTCGCGCCCTTTCTCCCTGAGGCGGAGGCGATCGAGGCCGAGACGCAAGAGGGTGTGCCGTCGTTCGATCCGGACGCACCGGACACCGACGCAGACGACAAGACGGAATTTTGATGCGAAGCAGCGGCAGGAACAGCGGAAGCGGCAACCGGGACTCCCGGGGCGTCGGCGGGAACCGGGACTCCCGGGGCGCCGGCGGGAAGGGGCGCGACGACAAGCAGGGGCAGCGCCCCCGCCGCCCCCGGCCCGAGGAGCGCCGTTACGACGTGGGCGGTTCCACCGAGGAGGGCGGCCCCCGCAAGGGCCGCGGCGCGTCCGCGCGCGGCGGCGCCAAGGGCGGCCCGAAACCTGCGCAGAAGCCTCAGGGTTCCCGGCGCGGTGCACCGGCCCGCCCCCGTGAGCTCGACGCCAAGATCGAGCAGCGCAACCGGGACAGGTACGCCGACAAGCCGCAGATCAAGACCCCCAAGACGTTCCCCGGCGCCGAGCAGGAGGGCGAGCGGCTGCAGAAGGTGCTGGCCAGGGCCGGCATGGGCTCCCGCCGTGCCTGCGAGGAGCTGATCGAGCAGGCCCGTGTCGAGGTCAACGGCAAGATCGTCGTCGAGCAGGGGCTGCGCGTAGACCCGGACAAGGACGAGATCAAGGTCGACGGGCTGACCGTCGCCACCCAGTCGCACCTCTTCTTCGCGCTGAACAAGCCGGCCGGTGTCGTGTCGACGATGGAAGACCCGGACGGGCGCCAGTGCCTCGGTGACTACGTCACCAACCGCGAGACCCGTCTCTTCCACGTCGGCCGGCTCGACACCGAGACCGAGGGCATCATCCTGCTCACCAACCACGGCGAGCTGGCCCACCGGCTGACCCACCCCAAGTACGGCGTGAAGAAGACCTACCTCGCCGCCATCCAGGGCCCGCTCCCACGCGAGCTGGGCAAGCGGCTCAAGGACGGCATCCAGCTGGACGACGGCTACGCCCGCGCCGACCACTTCCGGGTCGTCGAGAACACCGGCAAGAACTACCTGGTCGAGGTGACGTTGCACGAGGGTCGCAAGCACATCGTGCGCCGGATGCTCGCCGAGGCCGGCTTCCCGGTCGACAAGCTCGTACGGACGTCCTTCGGGCCGATCGCACTGGGCGACCAGAAGTCGGGCTGGCTGCGCCGCCTGACCAACACCGAGGTCGGCATGCTGATGAAGGAAGTCGGCCTGTAACCACACCACTTCTCGAACGAAGCCCGCGGTCACCTTCGGCCGCGGGCTTCTCGCGTCTTGTGGGACAGGCCCGTTCGCCTTTATAGTCAACATGACTATTAAGGGGGCGGGCGTGAGTCTCTCGGGCGTCGTCGAACTCATCGGCTTCGGCAGCGGCGTGCTCCGCGTCCGGCTCGTCGCCCGCCGGCACATGGCCACCCTCGCCGTGAACGGCCGGTGGACCTGGACCCACGGGGGTGGACCAGGTTCCGACACCCTCCCGGTGTGCCGCACCCCGCGCACCGAGTGGACGTGGCCGCTCGCGGCGAGGGCGGTGGGGACCCTCGCGCCCCCCATTCCGGAGAAACGATGATGCAGGGCTACGACCCCGGCGCCTTCCCGCCCTTCGCGGTCACCGTCGACCTCGCCGTCTTCACCGTCCGCGAGGGACGGCTGCACGTCCTGCTCGTCGAGCGCGGGGAGGACCCGTACAAGGGCGCCTGGGCACTGCCGGGCGGCTTCGTACGGCCCAGGGAGTCCGCCGAGCAGGCCGCACGCCGCGAACTGGCCGAGGAGACCGGCCTGTCGCGAGAGACCGTCGCCGACCTCCACCTGGAGCAGCTGCGGACCTACAGCGACCCCGACCGCGATCCGCGAATGCGGGTCGTGTCCGTCGCTTATACCGCGCTGCTGCCGGATCTCCCGGAGCCGCGCGGCGGCGGGGACGCGGCGCAGGCCCAGTGGATGCCGCTCACCGCTGCCCGGCTCGCCTTCGACCACGACCGGATCCTCGCCGACGCGCACGACCGGATCGGCGCCAAGCTCGAATACACCTGCCTGGCAAGAAGCTTCTGCCCGCGCGAGTTCACGCTCGGCGAGCTGCAGCGGGTGTACGAAACGGTCTGGGGCGTCGACCTCGACCGGCCCAACTTCCGGCGCAAAGTCCTCACCACACCCGGCTTCGTCGAGGCGGTCGAGGGCCCGCCGCGCCGCACCGGCGGCCGCGGGAAGCCGGCCGCACTGTACCGAGCGGGTGCCGCCTCGGCCCTGCACCCTCCACTCCTGCGACCGGAAGGACGGCACGCATGACCGCCATGAGGACCACGAGGACCATCACCAAGCAAGCAGCCACCGGCTCGCTGATCGGGCTCGCGCTCGGGGACGCGCTGGGCTTCTTGACCGAGTTCAACGACGTGCCCCAGATCCTCGCCAAGTGCGGGCCGTGGCGGGAGATGGACCTGCCCAGGCCCGCGATCGTCACGGACGACACCCAGATGACGCTCGCCCTGGCGCGCGGCATACGCACCGCGATGGACCGCGGGCTGCTCGTCGCCTCCCGGCTGACCGGGCCGGTGCGCGAGGAGTTCGTCGAGTGGTACCACTCCCCGGAGAACAACCGCGCCCCCGGCCGTACCTGCCTGGTCGCCTGCCAGATACTCGACAGCGACCGGCCCTGGCACGAGGCCAGCCAGATCGGCTCCAAGGGTTGCGGCGCCAATATGCGGGTCGCGCCCATCGGTCTCGTACCGGGGCTGAGCGAGGAACAGCGGGCGGGCGCCGCGCAGTTGCAGTCGGCGCTCACCCACGGCCATCCGACGGCGCTCGCGGCGAGCGACCTCACGGCGCGCGCGGTGTTCCTGCTGGCACAGGGCGCGGAGCCGATGGGCCTGGTCGGCCAGCTGCGTTCGTACGCGTACGAGATGCGCAGCCACTACTACCACCACTGGCTCGGCGACCTGTGGACCTACTCCCACGACCCGACGCCCGAGGCGTTCATCGCGCGGGGGTGGGACGAGTGCCTGCAGGTCCTGGAGCGGCTCGCGACAGCGGTGCGCACGGCCAACGCGGAGACGGACCCGTGCCTGGCCACCGGCGACGGCTGGATCGCCGAAGAGGCCCTCGCCACCGCTCTGCTGTGCTTCCTTCTCTTCCCCGAGGAGCCGGTCACGGCACTGCGCCGAGCCGCCTGCACCAAGGGCGACTCGGACTCGATCGCCAGCATCGCGGGCGCTCTCGCCGGCGCGCATCTGGGGGCGGGCGCCTGGCCCAAGGAGTGGTCCGAGCGGATCGAGTACCGCAGCGACCTGATGTCGCTCGGGGCCCTCTGGGACTCTTGATCCATGACTGATCCGCTGACCGGCCCGCTGACTGATCCGCTCGACATGGGGCTCGGCCCCGTCGCCGACGAACAGTCCGACCCGCTGCTCTTCACCACCGTCTCCGGGGCGCATCTGTACGGATTCCCGTCCCGGGACTCGGACGTGGACCTGCGCGGGGTCCATCTGCTGCCCGTCGAGGAGCTGCTGGGGCTGAGCGAGCCGGAGGAGACCCGGTCCCGGATGTGGGACCGGGACGGCGTCGAGATGGACCTGGTCACGCACGACGTACGCAAGTTCGTACGGCTGATGCTGCGGCGCAACGGATATGTGCTGGAACAGCTGCTCTCACCGCTGGTGGTGCACACCTCGGACGCGCACGCGGAGCTGGCCGCGCTCGCCCCGGGCGTGCTCACCAGCCACCACACCCACCACTACCGGGGGTTCGCGAACACCCAGTGGCGGCTCTTCGAGAAGACCGGGGAGCTCAAACCGCTGCTGTACACCTTCCGCGCGCTGCTCACCGGCATCCACCTGATGCGCAGCGGCGAAGTGCAGGCTCATCTGCCGACCCTGCTCGGGGAGGTCGACGCCCCGGGGCATCTGCCACAGCTGATAGCGGCCAAGGCGGATGCCGAACACGGCCCCGCATCCGGCGTCGACCGGGAACGGGTGCGCGCCGACGTCAAAGCGCTGCACGAAGTCCTGGAGGAGGCGCGGCTGGCCTCGCGGCTACCCGACGAGCCCACCGCGTACGAGGCCCTGCGCGACTTCGTGGTCCGCGTACGCCTGGAGCGCTGACGCCCGGCGGGTGCGGAACAGGAAGTCCTCGACCCGCGCCCGGTCGGGCTCGGCCGGCAGTGGTGAGCCCGCCGCCGCCGCGGCGGCCTCGTCCGCGAGGCTCGTCATCCATGCCTCGACCCGAGGCCACGGCACTTCGCCCCGCTTGACCGCGAGCAGCCGCTCCCGGTCGGCGCCGACGTCGATGACCAGCTCGCCCGTACGCAGCAGATCCCGGCAGCTGCCGAGCAGCCGCAGCAGATGCATGGCGTGCTTCCAGCGCGGGGCGCCGTGCTGACGGACGTCCGCCTCCAGCTTCTTGCGCTGGCCCACCGCATAGCGCACGAACGTCTGGTGGGCCTGCCGGGACAGGAACGCGTCGCGCAGGGCGAGCAGTTCCCGGCCGGTGTCGTCGACGCGCTCGACGAGGGGGGAGTGCAGGCACTCCAGGACGTTCGGGTTGGCGCGCAGCGCGAGCTCCAGGAAGCGCTCCAGCTCCCAGGAGAACTGCTCGTCGGCAGGGCCATCGAGATGCGTCGGAGGCTTGTCGAAGCGCCAGTAGAGCGGGGCCGGGGCGAGAAAGACCCCGCGGCGGTCGGTGTCGCTGCCGTCCGTGGCCAGCCCGAAGGCGCGCGAGCCCATCACGCAGGAGTAGACGGTGTGGTCGCGGACGAGTGCTTCGGGCGTCACCTCGGGCGTCATGCGCGAGAGGGTACGTGAGGCGGTCAGATCAGCCGGATGGTGTCCCCGGAGACGGCGATCTGCTTCTCGGGCAGGGGTGTGGTGGCGGGGCCCTCGGCGACCGAGCCGTCCGTGATGCGGAACTTGCTGCCGTGGCAGGGGCAGTCGATGGTGCCGGCCGCGATCGTCCTGACCAGGCAGCGCTGGTGGGTGCAGATGGCCGAGAAGGCCTTGAACTCGCCTTTCTCGGGCTGTGTCACCACGACCTTCTCGGTGTCGAAGATCCTGCCTCCGTCGACCGGGATGGCGGAGGTCTTGGCGAGCTCTTCTCCGGCCGGTGCGCTGGTCGAGCCGGTGCCGGGCTCGGTCGTGCCCGGCGCCGCCGACGTCGGCTGCTCGGACGCGGAGCCGCTCTCGTCCCCGTCGCCGCAGCCGACCAGGGCGGCGGCGCCCGCCGCGCCCGCCGCCAGAAGCGTCCTTCGTCGCGCGTCCATGGCTGTCTCCCTGTTGTCGTGACCTTCAGAAGGATCACCGAGCATCTTGGCGCTCAAAGCGCCGAAGAAGAAGCAAGCCGGGCAGCGTGTGCCGCATCAGGCGCGTGCTGTACGTCCGACAGCCCAGTCCGCGCGGGCGGGCGGCCCAACTGGCAGTGCTGTCCGCTCTGGGTGACATTGGCCGTGTTCGGCGCTCGGCCCGCGCTCGAAGGGTGGTCGCGGCAGCCGTGTGCCCCGGCGCCTGACTACGCTGAACGGAGCACTCGCACAGTTTAAGGAGCACGACGTGGCGGTACGAGCGGTCCGGGGAGCCGTCCAGCTGGAACGGGACGAGGCCGGACACATGGACGAGCAGGTCAGCGAACTGCTCACCGCCATCCTGGAGCGGAACGGGCTGGCCACGGACGATCTGATCAGCGTCTGGTTCACGGCCACGCCGGATCTGCACAGCGACTTCCCGGCGGCGGCCGCGCGCAAGCTGGGCATCGTCGACGTACCACTGATCTGCGCGCAGGAGCTGGACATCGTCGGGGCGATGCCCCGTGTCGTACGGATCCTCGCGCACGTCGAGTCGGATCTGGCCAAGTCGGAGATCGCGCACGTGTACCTCGGTGCCGCGGCCACTCTGCGCAAGGACATCGCTCAGTGAGAACCGCCGTCGTCATCGGAACCGGTCTGATCGGCACGTCCGCGGCCCTCGCCCTGGCGGGGCGCGGAGTCGCCGTGCACCTCGTGGACCACGATCCGGAGCGGGCCCGTACCGCCGCCGCGCTCGGCGCGGGGACGGACGACCCGCCCGAGGGCCGGGTCGACCTCGCGATCGTCGCCGTACCGCCGGCGCATGTCGCCACCGCGCTGGCCGACGCGATGCGCGTCGGCACCGCGCGCGGTTACCTCGACGTGGCGAGCGTCAAGGGCGGGCCGCGGCGCGAGCTGGAGGCGCTGGGCCTGGACCTGAGCGCGTACATCGGCACGCATCCGATGGCGGGCAAGGAGCGCTCGGGTCCGCTGGCGGCGACCGCGGACCTCTTCGAGGGCCGCCCGTGGGTGCTGACGCCCACGCGCGACACGGACACCGAGGTGCTCAACCTCGCCCTCGAGCTGGTCGCGCTCTGCCGGGCCGTCCCGGTGGTGATGGACGCCGACGCCCATGACCGGGCGGTGGCCCTCGTCTCCCACACCCCGCAGCTGATCTCCTCGATGGTCGCGGCGCGGCTGGAGGACGCGGACGACACGGCGGTACGGCTCTGCGGCCAGGGCATCCGTGACGTCACCCGGATCGCGGCGTCCGACCCCCGGATGTGGGTCGAGATCCTCTCCGCGAACCCGGGCCCGGTGGCCGACGTGCTGGCCGGGGTCGCGGCGGACCTGGACGAGACGGTCCAGGCGCTGCGGTCCCTGCAGTCCTCCGACGAGTCCAAGCGCCGGGACGGCGCGGAGGGCATTGAGGACGTCCTGCGCCGGGGCAACGCGGGCCGCGTCCGCGTGCCGGGCAAACACGGCACGGCCCCGACGTCGTACGAGATCGTGGCGGTCCTGATCAGCGACCAGCCGGGGGAGCTGGCGCGGATCTTCGCGGATGCGGGCCGGGCGGGTGTGAACATCGAGGACGTTCGCATTGAACATGCGACGGGCCAGCAGGCGGGCTTGGTCCAGTTGATGGTGGAGCCGGCGGCGGCGACGGTGCTGACGGCGTCGTTGCGGGAGCGGGGTTGGTCGATCCGGCAGTGACCACGGTCCGGGCGGGAAATCAAGCCCCTCCGGCGATTGAGGAGCGGGGGTCCGGGGGCGGAGCCCCCAGCGCCGGACGGCGCCCCGGACTTCAACCGCCGACGGGCTGAAATTCAGCCCGTCCGGCGATTGAGGACTGGGGTCTGGGGCGAAGCCCCAGTGGCGCCGCCATCCGTGTGTAAAGGCGGGCCCAAGTACTCGGTAACCTTGTTTAGGGCCCACCGGCAATTCCGCCTGCCCTCTCCGCGTACCAGGAAGGTGTCCGACACCGTGGAATCCGTGATCGTCGCCATCGACGGCCCCTCCGGCACGGGCAAGTCGAGCACCTCCAAGGCGGTCGCCGCAGCGCTCGGGCTGAGCTATCTCGACACCGGCGCCCAGTACCGCGCGATCACCTGGTGGATGATCATCAACGGCGTCGACCTCCAGGACCCGGCCGCCATCGCCACCGCCGCCGCCAAGCCCGCCATAGTCTCCGGCACCGACCCGGCCAACCCCACCATCACCATGGACGGCATGGACGCCACCGGGCCGATCCGTACGCACGAGGTCACCTCCAAGGTGAGCGCGGTCAGCGCCGTCCCTGAGGTGCGGGCCCGGATCACCGAGCTGCAGCGCTCCATCGCCTCGGCCGCCGAGACCGGCATCGTCGTCGAGGGGCGCGACATCGGCACCACCGTCCTGCCGGACGCGGACCTGAAGATCTTCCTGACCGCGTCGCCCGAGGCCCGCGCCGCCCGCCGCAGCGGGGAGCTGAAGGGCACCGACGTCGCGGCCACCAAGGAAGCCCTGATCAAGCGGGACGCGGCCGACTCCAGCCGTAAGACGTCCCCGCTCGCCAAGGCTGACGACGCGGTCGAGGTGGACACCACCGACCTGACCCTGCAGCAGGTCATCGAGTGCGTCGTCACCCTCGTCGAGGAGCGGCGCAGCCGAGACGCAGCGCAGGTTGAGGGCTCCGACCGAGGGACGAGGGAGAAGCACTCGGCCGGAGCGGAGTCGAGGCGGAGCGCGACCGACAACACAGAGAAGCGAGCCGCCCGGTGACCGTACCCTCGATGAAGGGCGCGGCGGTCGGGCGGGGCATCGGCATCGGGCTCATGTACGGACTGTTCAAGCCGCGGGTGCTCGGTGCCTGGCGGGTTCCGGCGACCGGCCCCGTGATCCTCGCCGTGAACCACTCGCACAACATCGACGGGCCGATGCTGATGGGCACCGCGCCCCGTCCCGTGCACTTCCTGATCAAGAAGGAGGCGTTCGTCGGCCCCCTCGACCCGTTCCTGCTGGGAATCGGTCAGGTGAAGGTGGACCGTACTAGGGCCGACCGCACCGCCATAACCAACGCCCTGGGCGTGCTGGAGAACGGCGGCGTCCTCGGGATCTTCCCCGAGGGCACCCGGGGCGAGGGAGACTTCGCCTCACTGCGCGCCGGGCTCGCGTACTTCGCCGTACGCTCCGGCGCCCCGATCGTCCCGGTGGCGGTGCTGGGAAGCACCGAGCGCCGCGGACGGTTGATACGGGCACTGCCTCCGCTGCGCAGCCGGGTCGACATCGTCTTCGGTGACGCCTTCGAGGCGGGCGACGGCAGCGGCCGCCGCACGCGCAAGGCGCTGGACGACGCCACCGTGCGTATCCAGGATCGGCTGACCGCCCACCTGGAGAACGCCAAGCGCCTCACCGGGCGCTAGGCGAGACTTGAGTAGTGGGCCGCGTTCCGCGGTCCATCGATGATGCAACGAACGAGGTACGAGACTTCATGAACGACCAGATCCACTCCGGCGACGAGCACGGAGCGCTTGGCGACGCCGAGTACGCGGAGTTCATGGAGCTCGCCGCGGAAGAGGGCTTCGAGGTCGAGGACGTCGAGCACGCGATCGGCGAGGCCGGTCACGGCCCGCTGCCCGTCCTCGCCGTCGTCGGCCGCCCCAATGTCGGCAAGTCGACCCTGGTGAACCGCATCATCGGCCGCCGTGAGGCCGTAGTCGAGGACAAGCCCGGCGTCACCCGCGACCGCGTCACTTACGAGGCCGAGTGGGCCGGCCGCCGCTTCAAGGTCGTCGACACCGGCGGCTGGGAGCAGGACGTCCTCGGCATCGACGCCTCTGTCGCCGCCCAGGCCGAGTACGCCATCGAGGCCGCCGACGCGGTCGTCTTCGTCGTGGACTCCACGGTCGGCGCGACCGACACCGACGAGGCCGTCGTCAAGCTGCTGCGCCGGGCCGGCAAGCCTGTCGTGCTCTGCGCCAACAAGGTCGACGGACCCAGCGGCGAGGCGGACGCCACCGCCCTGTGGTCGCTCGGCCTCGGCCAGCCGCACCCCGTCTCCTCGCTGCACGGCCGCGGTACGGGCGACATGCTCGACGCCGTCCTGGACGTGCTGCCCGACGCCCCGGCCCAGACCTTCGGCAACGCGGTCGGCGGCCCGCGCCGCATCGCCCTGATCGGCCGCCCGAACGTCGGTAAGTCCTCGCTGCTCAACAAGGTGGCGAACGAGGACCGGGTCGTCGTCAACGAGATCGCCGGCACCACCCGCGACCCGGTCGACGAGCTGATCGAACTCGGCGGTGTCACCTGGAAGTTCATCGACACGGCCGGCATCCGGCGCCGGGTCCACCTCCAGGAGGGCGCGGACTACTACGCCTCCCTGCGTACCGCCGCCGCTGTGGAGAAGGCGGAGGTCGCGGTCGTCCTGATCGACGCGACGGAGTCCATCAGCGTCCAGGACCAGCGGATCATCACCATGGCTGTCGAGGCCGGGCGTGCGATGGTCGTCGCGTTCAACAAGTGGGACAACCTCGACGAGGAGCGCCGGTACTACCTGGAGCGCGAGATCGAGACCGAGCTCGGGCAGATCGCCTGGGCGCCGCGGGTCAATGTGTCCGCCCGTACCGGTCGCCACATGGAGAAGCTGGTCCCGGCGATCGAGACGGCCCTGGCGGGCTGGGAGACGCGTGTCCCGACCGGTCGGCTGAACGCCTTCCTCGGTGAGATCGTCGCCTCCCACCCGCACCCGATCCGCGGCGGCAAGCAGCCTCGCATCCTCTTCGGCACCCAGGCCGGCACCAAGCCGCCGCGGTTCGTGCTCTTCGCCTCCGGCTTCCTGGAGCACGGCTACCGCCGCTTCGTCGAGCGCCGGCTGCGCGAGGAGTTCGGCTTCGAGGGCACCCCGATCCACATCTCGGTGCGAGTGCGCGAGAAGCGCGGCCGCAAGAAGTGACGTGAACGCGTGACATGGCGCTGCCCCGGACTGGTGATCGGCCCGGGGCAGCGCCATGTTGTTCCCGGGGGACAGACCCCGTCCCGGGGTCACAGACCCCGGCGGGGACCCGGCGGCAGCGCCGCCGGGACATGGTTCCCGTTGTGCGGCCGGCTCAGCGGGTACGCCTGCCAGCCCGTCCCCGGGTGGCTCGTATGGCCCGATGACCCGCCGCGACTGCTGTGCAGCCCGGTGCCGAAGGCCCTGAAGTCGAGGTCCTCCTCGCCGCTCCGGTCGCCCGGCAGCGCCCTGAACGCCCTGCGGTACTCGGAGTACAGCGTGTCGTAGATGGGCGTGGGCGAGTGGCCGGCCGTCGCGTCACGCGCTGGGCGCATGGCGGGGATCTGACTCTGGTACGGCTGGCGGGAGGGGTCGTATGAGTGCACGTACCTGCAACGACCCCTGCCGCCGGACGGATGCGGGCTGCGCGGAGCTGCATCCTTCCGAGGGACGGACGAAACGTGCACCAGGGGTACGTTTCCGCACCCCTGGCGCCGTCACGTGCCCGCGAGCGGCATCGCCGCGGCCACCAGGCGGCCGCCCGCCGCGGCCTTCTCCAGCGCCTCGCGCAGCAGATCCTCGCGCGGCTGCTGGCCGATCGAGCCGACCGGGGCGGCGAAGACGAGCACCGTGTGCGACTTGTTGGCGGCCGCGCGCCAGCCGTCGGTGACCTGGAGCGGCTGATGGGCCTGCCACCAGGCGACCGGGCTGCCGCCGCCGGTGCCGGGCTGGAGCACAGCGTGCAGCTGTCCCATGGCGACCAGGACGGACCAGCCGGGCAGCCGGCCGGGCCACCGGTTCACGTCGGAGACCGGCTGGAAGCCCTGCTCGATGAGGAGCGGGAGGAAGTCGTCGCCGCCGAAGCCGGTGGCGCCGGGGCGGGCGATGGGCGCGGTCGGCTCGACGACCAGGGCGGGGTGCAGATCACCGTCGATCAGCACGAGACCGCTGGTGATGCCGAGGACGGCCTGCTGGGGACCGGCACCGGGGTTCTGTGACTCGTCGCCGGTGATGGACCGAACGGCGCCCTGCAACTGGTCCTCGGCGACCTGGACGACCTGCGAGGGGATGCAGGTGGCGTGGGCGAAGGCGAGAACGGCGGTCTCCTCGCCGACGAACAGCACGGTGCTGGTGCGTTCCTGCTCGGAGTCGCCCGGGGTACGGCAGGAAGTGCAGTCGTAGCTGCCCGGGGCGTTCTCGCCGGCGAGCAGCCGGTCGGCTTCTTCGTCGCCGATCTCGGCGCGTACGTCCTCGCTGACGTCGAGCATGCGCGGCACGGGTGGCTCCTCGGAACTTGTTGCGTGCGCCGGGCGGTTCCCGGCTCGTAAAGAGCTCAACGGGTGATCTGTGGCCGGAGTCACGCGTGAAATGGAACGGAATCGCACCATCCGACGCAAGTAGTGAGACTGCGGGCGGAATCGATTACTCCGTGTCAACGGCAGCTGACTGAAGGGAAGTTGGCGCGGTGAGGCGGGTCACAGATCCGTTAGCCGACAGGTCGACAAATCATGAAATCAGCGAATCAAGTGGGTGGCCGGATTCCGCCGATACTGCGGGTAACAGGCAACTGGCCTGGAATGACGGGGGATTGGTTGATACCGCGGCCTTGAGCTGCCTAGATTCCTCCGCCGTGTGCACAGAGCACCGCCCGGGACAGCCCGCCGGCCGTACGGCCAGTACGGCGCAGCAGCAGCGCAGAACGACCGCCTCAGGTGGGCGAGGTGGAGCGGACGCACGGCGCCGGATGCGCCGAAGTCGGCACCGCCCAGGGGGACCCCGGGTCCTTCGAGAGGGATTTGATGTCACGAGTTCCCATTCCGTACGAAGGCGTGACATGACGGCGCTGGTCAGCGCCGCACTGGTGGCGCCGCTGGCTCTGCTCGCCGCGACGACGGACGAGGCCCGGGCGGCGGACGAAGGGGTATGGGACCGCATCGCGGCGTGCGAGAGCGGCGGAAACTGGCACATCAGTACGGGCAATGGCTACTACGGCGGGCTGCAGTTCTCCGCCGGGACCTGGCGCGCCTACGGCGGCGGGGCGTACGCGCCCACCGCGGACCGGGCGAGCAAGGGGCAGCAGATCGCTGTCGCCGCGAAGGTCCAGCGGGCGCAGGGGTGGGGCGCATGGCCCACCTGCGCGGCGCGGGCCGGGGCGTACGGCAAGGCGCCGACGACGTCGAAGGCCGGCGCTCCCAAGTCCACGGCCCACAAGGCCAAAGCGAAGGACACGTCCGCGGCCTCGGCGAAGGCGCCGAGGCGAGCAGCCGCCCACACCGAACGCGGCAGCGCCCGGGGCGGCGACTACACCGTCCGGCTCGGCGACACCCTGAGCGGGATCGCGGCGGCGCACGGCACCAACTGGCGCGCCCTGTACGCCGCCAACGAGGCCGTCATCGGCGGTGATCCGAACCTCATCGTGCCCGGGCAGCGGCTCGCGCTCTGAGGCGTCCTTCGGCAGCCCCGCCCGGGTGGGCGTGATGCTGGTCATTCCGGGGTGAGCTCGGCGCCGAGCCCCCGAAGATCCGCCGCACCTGTCTGTCCGTCGCCCGCCGACAGGACGACAAGGGCTGGGCGACGCAGGGCGGCGAGATGACCGAGAACTGCTTCATCGTGCCCCCAACTCCCCTATCAGCCCTATCAGGCAAGTAAAGTCCACTCCGGTACACACGAAGACTGGGGGACGCGGCGGCGCATGCACATCTCTTTCCTGCTCCACAACGCGTACGGCATCGGCGGCACGATCCGGACGACGTTCAACCTCGCCCAGACCCTGGCCGAGCGGCACGACGTCGAGATCGTCTCCGTCTTCCGCCACCGTGACGAACCCACCATGGGCGCGCCCGTCGGCGTCACCATGAAGCACCTCGTCGATCTGCGCAGTAGCAGCCCCGGCTACGACGGCGACCATCCGGACTACGAGCGCCCCGCCAGGGTCTTCCCGCGCGGCGACGGCCGCCACAAGCAGTACAGCCGCCTCACCGACTCCCGGATCGCCGCCTACCTGGGATCCCTTGAGGCGGATGTCGTCGTCGGCACCCGCCCCGGTCTCAATGTGCATATCGCCCGCCAGACCCGGCGCGGCCCGGTCCGGGTCGCCCAGGAACACCTCACGCTGGACAGTCACGGCGACCGGCTGCGCCGCGAGATCGGGCACCGCTACCCCCTCCTCGACGCGATCACCACCGTCACCGAGGCGGACGCCCGGTCCTACCGCTCCAAGCTGAAACTGCCCGGTGTACGGATCGAGTCGGTGCCCAACAGCGTGCCCGCGCCGGCCGTCCGGCCTGCCGACGCCTCGAGCAAATGGATCGTCGCGGCCGGCCGGCTGACCAGGGTCAAGCGGTACGACCTGCTGGTCAAGGCCTTCTCCAAGGTGGTCGCCGCGCGTCCCGACTGGCGGCTGCGGATCTACGGCAGCGGAGACGCGACCGGCAACGAGAGGAATGCGCTGCGCGCCCTCATCGAGGAGCGCGGGCTGCACAACCATGTCTTCCTGATGGGCCCCGCCAACCCGCTCGAACCGGAGTGGGTCAAGGGCTCGATCGCCGCCGTCACCTCCAGCCTGGAGTCGTTCGGCATGACCATCGTCGAGGCGATGCGCTGTGGCCTGCCCGTCGTCTCCACCGACTGCCCGCACGGGCCCGGCGAGATCATCGAGGACGGCGTCGACGGCCGTCTGGTGCCGGTCGGCGACGTGGACGCGATCGCCGACGCGCTGCTCGGGCTGATCGAGGACGACGAGTTGCGCCGGCGCACCGGGCAGGCGGCGCTCGCCGCCTCCGCCCGTTTCGACCCGGTGCGGATCGCCGAGCGCCACGAGGCTCTGTTCACCGAGCTGGTCGCGCACGGCGAGGGCCGCTCGCGCAGCCCGCTTCGGGACGCCGCGCACCAGGCCCGGGGCGCGCTGTACGACGGGGCCTACGCCCTGCGCTATCTGGCTGCCGACGTGATCCGGAAAGGGAAGAAGTCCTCATGACCACGTCCACCGAGCGGCGGGTGCCGCGGGCCGACTGCATTGCCGACTCCGCGGGGGGCATCACCTTCGACATCGGGGGGGCCGCTGCGCCGGACGCCGCGCTGGTGCTGAAGCTGCGCGGCGGCGCGGGCACACAGGACGAGGCGCGGCTGCCGCTGACCCCCACGGGGGAGGGCAGCTTGCGGGCCGTGCTGCCCAGCACGGTCGAGCTGGCCGAGGGCCGCTGGGACGCGTATGTCGGTGACGAGGCCGTCGCGCCCGGCATGCGGGACCTGCGCATGCTGGTCGACCGCACGCCCGACGCCGACCGGATCGCCGTGCGCGTGCCGTACCCGACTCCGGACGGCTTGCTGGCGGTGCGCTGCTGGGTGCGGGCGCCGCACGCCGAGGCCGGGGAGATCGGCCTCGCGCCGGAGCGCGGCGCGATGACGGTGGAGGGGGTGCTCTACGGAGTCGTACTGGGTGAGGGGGCCGTCGCCGAGGCGCGGCTGCGCGGCTCCGACAAGGCGCATCAGGTGCCGGTGACCGGCGGCGACGGCGGAGCCTTCGGCTTCACCCTGCTGTACGGCCCGCTGGCGGAGCAGCACCTCGGCAAGCAGGAGTTGTGGGACATGTGGCTGCGGCCCACGGCGGACGCCGCCTGGATACGGATCGCCCGCATCCTCGACGACGTCTGGGACCGCAAGAACGTCTTCGTGTACCCGAAGCTGCCGTCCGGTAACTGGCTGGCCGCCCCCTGCTACACGAGCGACAACGAACTCTGCGTACGCCTCACCGCAGCGCCCTGACGCACGACACTTGAGGACAGTGGCTGTCCTCAATCGCTGCCAGACTCGACACCATGTTGGAGACCTCGGCAAGACTGCTGCGCCTGCTCTCGCTGCTCCAGGCCCACCGCGAGTGGTCCGGCGCCGATCTGGCCGACCGCCTCGGCGTCACGCCGCGTACGGTCCGGCGCGACGTCGACCGGCTGCGCGAGCTCGGCTACCCCGTCAACGCCAGCCCCGGCACCGGCGGCGGCTATCAGCTCGGCGCCGGGGCCGAGCTGCCGCCACTGCTGCTCGACGACGAGGAGGCGGTGGCCGTCGCGGTGGGCCTGCGCACCGCCGCGGGCCATGGCATCGAGGGCATCGGTGAGACCTCCGTACGCGCCCTGGCCAAGTTGGAGCAGGTGCTGCCGAACCGGCTGCGCCGCCGGGTCGGTGCGCTCAACGCCTTCACCGTGCCGATGCTGCGCGGCCCGCAGAGCTCCACCGTCGACGCGAGCGTGCTGACGGAACTGGCCAACGCCTGCCGGGACAGCGAGCGGCTGCGCTTCGAGTACCGCGACCACGGCGGCTCAGCCACCCGTCGCACCGTCGAGCCGCACCGTCTGGTGTGCACCGAGCGGCGCTGGTATCTCGTCGCCTGGGATCTGGACCGCGGCGACTGGCGTACGTTCCGTGCCGACCGGATCACCCCGAAGCCGCCGCACGGCCCGCGCTTCACTGCTCGCACCCCGCCGGCCGAGGACCTGGCCGCGTATGTCTCGAAGGGCGTCTCCACACACGCCTACGCCGCCCAGGCGGTCATCCGGCTGCACACCTCGGCCGAACTGGCCGCCGAGTTCGTCGGTCCGTCCGACGGCGCCCTCGAAGCGGTCGACGAGAAGACGTGTCTGCTGTGCACCGGGGCCGCGAGCCTGGATGTGCTGGTGATCCATGTGATGCTCATGGGCGTCGACTTCGATGTGATCGAGCCGCAGGAGCTGACCGAGCACATCAGGACGGTCCGGGACCGGCTTTCCCGGGCCCTGGACTGATCGCCTCCGCCTCGGCGGTTTCGTACCCGTCGCTGCCGCCTCGCTGTCCGCGCTCGGGCTTCGTCTCGTCGGCAGCGGGCCGGGGGCATCCTGCTCGTCGCGCGGTCGGCTCCGAGCAGGTTGCGTACCCGGCTGGACGTTCAATGCGCCCGAAGGTTGTTCGGACGCGCGGGGGGATTCTGTAATGAACCGGTGAATTCTTAACCCTCCGTCAATTTGCCCTCCGGTGCTTGGCCCGGACAATTCAGCGGATGGAATTCGGCATGATCACCAAGGGTCGTGGAATTACCTTGGGGGCGGCGTTGAACTGCTCGTTCGAGTGACAGGGTTTGGGCTAAACGCGTGTCGTGATCCTGTGACAGAAGCGTGACCGTGAGGTGCGTGGGACTGCTGAACCATCCCCTCCCCCCGGCTTCCGTCACCGTCCGCGGCCGCCTACGGTGGGTGTCATGGCACCCATACCGACCCCTCCCGCACAGCCCGACGACGCCCCCGACGCGTATGTCGGACTCGCCGCCGACGGTGCCGAGCAGCTGGCTCGTGAGCGTGGCTGGAGCACCGTCAGATCGCTGCCGCCGGGCGCGATCATCACGATGGAGTACCTGGCAGGCCGGCTCAACTTCGAGGTGGAGGGCGGCACCGTCATCCGCTGCTGGCCGGGCTGACAGGTCCCGCACGCGCGAAGGCCCCGACCGTCAGGATCGGGGCCTCCGCCGGGTTCCCGGCGGAACATACGGACTCAGCCGCCCGCCATCGGCCGCGAGGTCGGCGGTCGGCGGCTGCCGGACGGGGTTATGGGTGTCCGCTCGGAGCGCACCGTGTGCGGCCTCGGCTGGGCGAGCTGCGCTGTGGTCCTGCCGTTCGAAGCCGGCCTGCCAGCGACGGCGGCCACTGGCACGCGGGCCGGATCCTGCTCTCCCGAAGGCCCAGGCTGCGGGAACATCCCGGGCCTGGGGCCACCCGCCGCGACCGGCAGCGAGGGAGCGAGCCGGCGGCGTGCACGCCACTGCTCGCGCAGCGAGAGGATCCAGGCCTCCGCGCGGCCGATCAGCGGCTCGCACCAGGGCAGTGCGAGCAGGATCAGCAGCCCGGCGGCCCAGCCGAGCAGCACATCGCTCAGCCAGTGCGTACCGAGGTACACGGTGGTCAGGCCGACGCCCAGGGAGACCACTGCCGACAGGGCCGACAGATAGCGTCTGGCCCGCGGAGTGGTGGCCAGATACGCCAGGATTCCCCAGGTCACGACCGCGTTCGCGGTGTGCCCTGAGGGAAATATATCGCCGCCGGCGAAGAGCTCGGCGGAGCCGATCTGCGTCGCGTAGTGGGGGCCGAGCCGGCCCAGTCCGATCTTGACGGCGCCCACCGTCGCGTTGAGCAACAGCAGCGAGGCACCGAGCACCAGCAGGGGTCGCAGGGTGTGCTGGCGCCAGGAGCGCCAGCACAGCCAGGCCGCGACCATCACGGCTGTGGGTCCGCGCTGGCCGAGAACCACGAAGTAATCGAGGAAGGCGTGCAGTTCCGGCCACTGCTGGTAGGGCCGGAAGAGCATGACCTTCCAGTCGATGATCACCAGCCAGGTCGAGGCCAGCACGGCGACGACGATGGCGAGATAGAAGGCCGACGTCCCGCCGAAGAGGGCGAGACGAGTGCGGCTCATCCGCGGGATCTCTATCTTCGGCGGTTCCGGCTCCCGGTCCAGGCGGGCAAAGATGTCGGTTCGCACCCAATCGACGTTACAGCGAGTGAGTGTCCGCGCAGGTCGATCCCACGGGTTTGTGATGACGATGTGATGTGGACTATGTCTCACATCGAGCTTTTACTCCGGGCCAATTCGGAAATCCCGGTGACCTGGCGCCCTATTGCCCGGGAGCCCGTCATCATGGGTTCCTTTCCGGGGCTGCGGATAATAGTTCACCGCTTCCCCGTGTGGAATTTCCCTCGTTGGCGGACGTCCAGGATCGGCTCCGGTTCGGCGGGTGTGACGTGGCGCACGCCACACGCGCCTGCCCGACAGGTGAGAGATGGAACACGCGCCACACGCCGGAACTCGCGTACGCTGGCGCACTCGCCCGTCGATGCCGGACCGCCCTGTGGGACAGCAGCACCGTCCCTGGCTGGCCCGCCGAGCGCGAGGAACTCATTGGGAGGTACGTACATGTCCGGGACGACCACGGCCGGAGCACGGCTGCGTGCCGCCGGCGGCGGTGCGAACCGCTGGGTCGTCCTCGTCGTCCTCTGTGTCAGCCTGCTGCTCGTCGCGCTGGACGCGACCGTGCTGCACGTCGCCGTCCCCGCCGTCACGGAGGACCTCCGCCCCAGCGGGGTCGAGCTGCTGTGGATCGTGGACGCGTACCCCCTCATCTGCGCCGCGCTGCTGATCCTCTTCGGCACGCTCGGCGACCGGGTCGGCCGCCGCCGTGTGCTGCTGATCGGTTACGGCATCTTCGGCGTCGCCTCCGTCCTCGCCGCTTTCGCCACCGAGCCGGAGGTGCTGATCGGGGCGCGCGCCCTGCTCGGCGTCGGCGGCGCGATGATCATGCCCGCGACGCTCTCGATACTCCGCGCGGTCTTCCCCGACAGGCGGGAGCGGGCGACGGCGATCGGCATATGGACCGCGGTCGCCGCGGTCGGCGCCGCCACCGGACCGGTCCTCGGCGGCTTTCTCGTCGAGCACTTCTGGTGGGGCTCGGTCTTCCTGATCAACATCCCGCTGATGGTGCTGATCCTGCCCGTCGGCCGGTGGCTGCTGCCCGAGTCCAGGGGCAGCGCCGATGGGCCCTGGGACGTACTGGGCGCGCTGATGGCCGCGGCCGGTGTACTCGGCACGGTCCTCGGCGTCAAGCGGCTGGGCGTCGGCGACAGCGTCCTCGACATCAGGACCGCAGGGACGCTGCTGCTGGGCGGTGTCCTGCTTGCCCTGTTCGTACGGCGGCAGAAGCGCCGCGAGCATCCGCTGATCGATATGCGGATGTTCGCCAGGGCCGCCTTCTCCACCTCCGTCGGCTGCATCATTCTCGCCATGCTGGCGCTGGTCGGCCTGGAGCTGATCGCCGTCCAGTATCTCCAGCTCGTCCTCGGGCTGAGCCCGCTGGAGACCGGCCTGCGGTTGCTGCCGCTGACGTTCGCCGCGATGGCCGCGGGCGTCACCGGCTCGTACACCCTGCACCGCATCGGCCCGCGCCGGATGGTCGGCTGGGGCTTCGTGCTCACCGCCGCGGCCGTGCTGTTGCTGACCCTGATGGGACATCACGACCGGCCCTGGCTGCTCACCACGGGCTTCGTGCTGCTCGGCTTCGGACTGCAGACCACGCTGTTCGCCGCGTACGAGTCGATGCTCAGCGAGGCCCCGCCGGACCAGGCGGGCGGGGCTGCCGCGATCGGCGAGACCTGCTACCAACTGGGTGCGGGGATGGGCATCGCGCTGCTCGGCAGCGTCATGAACGCGGCGTACGCGCCCGCGCTCGCCTCGCTCACCGGTGTCCCGGGACAGGCGGGCTCGGCCGCCTCCCATTCGCTGGGCGAGGCCTATGAGGTGGCGGACCGGCTCGGCGGCCCGGCAGGCGCGATGCTGCGCAGCACGGCGCGCCACTCCTTCGTCCACGGCCTCCATATAACGCTCCTGGTCAGCGCGGGCCTGCTGCTGCTCGGCGCGCTCGCCGCGGTGCGGCTGCCCAAGGTCATGGAGTGCGCGACTGTCGCCGCCGAGAAGTGCCCGAGGCCGAGGCGCCCGGAGGGCTCGCTCCCGGCGAGCGCGAACCGTAGCCCAGGGCTGACGCCTGGGGGTACCGCCACGGCGGCCGGGTCTGGACGCGCGGCACACTGAGCCGTAACGTCAGCCGGAGCAGTAACTAACACTGCTAGTTTTCTGTGTTCCGCTGTGTGAGCGCCGCCGGAGGCCACGCCCATGTCCGCACCCTCGAAGCTGCCGCCCTTCGACCCCAGCGACCCCCTCGGCATCGACGATCTGCTCGCCCCGGAGGACCTCGCGATCCGCGACACCGTCCGCAGCTGGGCCGCGGACCGCGTCCTGCCGCACATCGCCGACTGGTACGAGCGCGGCGAGCTCCCCGGCATCCGCGAGCTGGCCCGCGAACTCGGCTCGATCGGCGCGCTCGGCATGTCCCTGCAGGGATACGGCTGCGCGGGCGCCACCGCGGTCCAGTACGGCCTCGCCTGTCTGGAGCTCGAAGCCGCCGACTCCGGCATCCGCTCGCTCGTCTCCGTACAGGGCTCACTCGCCATGTACGCGATTCACCGCTTCGGCTCCGAGGAGCACAAGCAGCGCTGGCTGCCCGGCATGGCGGCCGGCGAGATCATCGGCTGCTTCGGCCTCACCGAGCCCGACCACGGCTCCGACCCGGCGGGCATGCGGACGTTCGCCAAGCGGGACGGCTCGGACTGGGTGCTCACCGGCCGCAAGATGTGGATCACCAATGGCTCGGTGGCCGGGGTCGCCGTGGTGTGGGCGCAGACCGACGAGGGCATCCGCGGCTTCGCCGTGCCGACCGGCGTTCCCGGCTTCTCCGCCCCCGAGATCAAGCACAAGTGGTCGCTGCGCGCCAGCGTCACCAGCGAGCTGGTCCTGGACGAGGTACGGCTGCCGGCCGACGCGGTACTGCCGGGGGTCACCGGTCTGAAGGGCCCGCTGAGCTGCCTCACGCACGCCCGCTACGGAATCGTGTGGGGCTCGATGGGGGCGGCGCGGTCCAGCTTCGAGTCCGCCGTGGAGTACGCGAAGACTCGCGAGCAGTTCGGCAGGCCGATCGGCGGTTTCCAGCTCACCCAGGCCAAGCTCGCCGACATGGCCGTGGAGCTGCACAAGGGGATCCTGCTCGCCCACCATCTGGGCCGCCGCATGGACGCGGGGAAGCTCCGCCCCGAGCAGGTCAGCTTCGGGAAGCTCAACAATGTGCGGGAGGCGATCGAGATCTGCCGCACCTCGCGCACCATCCTCGGTGCGAACGGGATTTCGCTGGAGTACCCCGTGATGCGCCATGCGACCAATCTCGAGTCGGTGCTCACCTACGAGGGCACCGTCGAGATGCACCAGCTGGTGCTGGGCAAGGCGCTCACCGGCCTGGACGCCTTCCGGTGACCCGGTGGCGGCCGGCGAACGCCCTGCTCAGCTCTGGTTGAAGAAACCGTCCTGCGGAGAACGGCTGGCGGCTTCCCCGCTGACGACCTGTGTGTCGGCGGGGCTCAGCAGGAAGACCCGGGTAGCGACGCGCTCGATCGAGCCGCGCAGCCCGAAGGTCAGCCCCGCGGCGAAGTCCACCACGCGCTTGGCGTCGGAGGGCTCCATGGACGTGAGGTTCACGATGACCGGGACGCCGTCCCGGAACAGCTCACCGATGCCGCGGGCGTCCCGGAAGCTGTCCGGGGAGACCGTGGCGATCCGGCGGCCCTGTTCCTGGGCGGACTCGGAGGCCACGCGCACCCGTGGGTCGGTGACCCACGCGTCACCCGTCTCAGCACTCTCGGCGTACTCGTCGTCGTAGTAACGCTCGTCACTGTCCTCGACGAGTCCCAGCCAGGCGCTTGCCTTGCGCACAGATCCCATGGACGCCTCCTTCCGCTCCAGTCCGCTCATTGCGGTCTTCTCTCGTTCCGCGTCCCTATGGTCGTCCATGATGCGGATCGCGCGCCAAGTAGATAGTCGCCGCGCAGGGGATTCGTGACGGTACTGGTGCAGAAGATGTGGCGGTTCGTCAAGATTCTTCCTGGTGCGGGGGGTTACGGGCCCAAAATATGAAAGTCGGGCCGGACGGGTGACGCTGGGCGCGTCCGGGTGAACGGATCGCTCGATACGATGCGTGCCGCACTGTGGAACGACTCTCGGGGGACCGTCGTGTTCGGAATCGTCAGGCCATGCACTCATCGACTCACCGACGGGCTCAAGACGGAGTGGATGGCCCATCTGTGCGGACTATGCCTGGCACTTCGCGCCGACCATGGCCAGTTCGCCCGGGTCGTGACCAACTATGACGGCCTGATCGTCTCGGTTCTGACGGAGGCTCAGGCCGAGCGCACCCCCGCCTCCCGGCGCACCGCGGGCCCCTGCCCGCTGCGGGCCATGCGCACCGCCCCCGTCGCCCGAGGCGAAGGAGCGCGCCTGGCGGCCGCCGTCTCCCTGGTGCTGGCGTCGGCGAAGATACGGGACCACGTCGCCGACCGGGACGGGGTGTTGGCCCGCAGGCCGGTGGCGGCTCCCGCCCTCCGGGTCGCCGCGGGCTGGGACCGGGCCGGGGCGCGCACCGGCGCGGAGCTCGGCTTCGACACGGCGGTGCTGCTCGACGCCGTCGAGAGGCAGAGCGGGATCGAGGCGCTGGCCGGGCCCGGCACCCCGCTGCTGACCGTCACCGAGCCGACCGAGACGGCGACCGCGGCCGCCTTCGCGCACACCGCCGTACTGGCCGGACGGCCGGAGAACATCGCGCCGCTGGCCGAGGCCGGGAAGCTCTTCGGACGGCTCGCGCACCTGCTGGATGCCGTCGAGGACAGGGCAGCTGACGCGGTGTCGGGTGCGTGGAACCCACTCGCCGCCACCGGCACCTCGCAGGCCGAGGCGCGACGGCTCGCCGACGACGCGGTGCACGGGGTGCGGCTCGCGCTGCGCGACGCCCGCCTCGCCGACGACAAGCTGGTGCATGTGCTGCTGGCGCACGAGCTGCAGAACTCGGTGAACCGGGCGTTTGGGACGACGACCTGCGCGCACCAGGGGTACGGAGGCCCGCCGCAGGGCCCGTACCAGGGGCAGGGCGGTCCGTACGGCCAGGGACCGTACGGCTCCAACAACCCCTACGGCGGGGGCGCCCCCGCCGGTCCTGGTGGGCCCGGCGGTATGCCGCCCGGCTTCCACCAGGAACCCCAGAAGCCGGGCAGGCGCGGCTTCTGGGCCGGCTGCGCAGCTTTCATCGGGCTGTGCTGCACCTGCAAGCTTTGCTGCGCCGAAGAGTACGAAGGTCCCTGGTCCCGCAAGAAGCGCGAGGGCTGCTGCCACAAGTGCGACTGCGACTGCTGCGACTGCTGCAGCTGTGACTGCTGACCTGGTGTCAGATCGCTTGATCCGGGGCTCCAGGTGCTTCTCGAACGGCAGCGGGCCGATCGATTCCGGATCTGCGGAACAGAGAGGGCGGTATCCGGCGGCCAGATAGAGGCCCTTGGCCTCGGGCTGGCGCGGTCCGGTGGTCGGACAGATCCGGCAGTAGCCGCGCTCGGCGGCCTCCCGCTCCAGCACGCGCCGGGCAAGACCACCGCGGCCGTGCGCGGAGTGCGTCCAGCAGGAAGGGCACCGCCGGGCGGAGTGAACTCATCGTCGATCCGGCAGACGGTCATCGAGGCGACCAGCCGGCAGGCCTTCGTAGGCACCGCGCGGAGCGTGGCCGCCGCGATGGACGAGTCCGTGTCGACGGACGCGGCCGACGGCTTCATCCTCGTCCCCCATCTCACCCCCGGCGGACTCGACGATTTCGTCGAGCGGGTCGTGCCGCTCCTCCAGGAACGCGGAGCTTTCCGCACGGAGTACACCGGCACGACGCTGCGATCGCACCTCGGGCTCGCCGAGCCGGTGTGGAAAGGTTGATCACGATGAGCACAGACGCACACGCAGACGCGGATGCGGATGCGGAAGCCGCGCAGGACTGGAAGAGCTGGCACGAACACCGCACCGCGACGGTCTCGGCGCCGTACGGACCGCTGTCCCTCACCGGCACGCACTGGCTCTCGGACTACCCGGAAGGTCGAATTCCGGCCGTCCCGGGCCAGTGGCGCGAGGACGGCGACGAAGTGGTGCTGACCGCCGCTGCCGAGGACGCTCTCACCGTCGACGGACAGCCGCTGACCGGCGGCGTCCGGCTGACGGCGGACCACGGCGCGATCCCCGACGCCCGGGTCGCGCACGGCGAGCGGCACCTTGTCGTGCTGCGCCGCGAAGGCCTGTGGGCGGTACGGGACTTCGACCCGAACTCGCCGGCGCGCAAGGCCTTCCACGACATCGAGGCGACCGCGTACGACGCCCGCTGGTCGCTGCCGGGGTGCTTTCGTCCGTACGAGGAACACCGCAGCGTACGGGTCGAGAACGCCGACGGACGCGAGCGCGGCCTCGGCCTCGGTGGCGAGATCGCCTTCGAGATCGACGGCGAGGAGCGCACCCTGCAGGTCGCCGTCGAGCCGGACGGCTCGCTGTGGGCGGTCTTCGCCGACGCCACCAGCGGAAACGGTAGTTACCGCTTCCGGTTTCTGCGGCCCTCCGCACCGGCCGCGGACGGCGCGGTGACCGTCGACTTCAACCGTTCGCTGCTGCCGCCGTGCGCCTTCGCGGACCACTTCATCTGCCCCTTCCCGCCCCCCGGCAACATCCTGGAGGCCGGTGTCCCGGCGGGCGAACGGAACCTCCTGGGCGGCTGAGCCGTCCTACCGGCCGGACAAGTACGGCACAGCCCCGATGGCCACCGAGCCGCCGGGGCAACGTGTCGTGGGTGCGCGGAGCGGCCGAAAGGCGCCCTTGCGCGGCAAGTTGACGCCCCGAATACTCCCGAACAGCGCTTGTCAGGAGCACGGCTTGTCCGGAAATCGAACGTGGCTGATCGAACGTGCTTCATGGCTGCGCCTCACGGGCCCCGAACCCCACAACGGGCCCCCGATTCCGCCCTGGAGGAACGACAAGTGAGGATCAAGCGCACTACCCCCCGCAGTGGCGCGGCGAGACGTACGCGTCTGCTCGCCGTCACCACTGGCCTGATCGCCGCCGCCGCGCTGGCCGTCCCCGCTGCCAACGCCAACCAGGCCCAGACCTTCAGCGCCAACCAGCTCACCGCCGCGAGCGACGCCGTACTCGACGCCGATGTGGCAGGCACCGCCTGGCACATCGACAAGGCGGCGGGTGCCCTGGTTGTCACGGCCGACAGCACCGTGTCCCAGGCCGAGATAGCCAAGATCAAGCAAGAGGCCGGGTCCAATGCCGGTGCGCTGCGCATCGAGCGCACCCCCGGCACGTTCTCCAAGCTCATCTCCGGCGGCGACGCCATCTACGCCACCAGCTGGCGCTGCTCGCTGGGCTTCAACGTCCGCAGCGGCAGCACCTACTACTTCCTGACCGCCGGCCACTGCACCGACGGCAATCCGCCCTGGTACACCAACTCCGCGCGCACCACGAGCATCGGTCCCACGGCCGGATCCAGCTTCCCGGGCAACGACTACGGCATCGTGCGGTACTCCAACACCTCGCTTGCCCACCCGGGCACCGTCGGCAGCGTCGACATCACCAGTGCGGCCAACGCCACGGTCGGCATGTCCGTCACCCGCCGCGGCTCCACCACGGGCACCCACAGCGGCACCGTCACCGGCCTCAACGCCACGGTCAACTACGGCGGTGGTGATGTCGTCTACGGCATGATCCGCACCAACGTCTGCGCCGAACCGGGCGACAGCGGCGGCCCGCTCTACTCCGGCAGCAGGGCCATCGGCCTGACCTCCGGCGGCAGCGGCAACTGCTCCTCCGGCGGCACGACGTTCTTCCAGCCGGTCACCGAGGCGCTCAGCGCCTATGGAGTCAGCGTCTACTGACGCACCACCTTCGCGGTCGGCAGCAGTCGAGCCCTCGTCCGTACGACAGGACGGGGGCTCGACGTCGCGTCCCCTTTTGAGAGGATGTCAGAGCGGTCGGGTTCGAAGGGAGGGACGTTGCGGTCAGTGAAACGCATTGGAGTGACCGGCCACAGAGGAATCCCTCCCGAGGCCTACGCCCATATCCGCGCCGGAATGCACGCCGTGCTCTGCGGCCACGACGGCTCGATGGAGGCCCTGTCCAGCCTCGCGGCCGGAGCCGACCAGCTCTTCGCGGACATCGCCCTGGCCTGTGGCGCGGAACTGACCGTGGTCATCCCCAGCGGGGACTACGAGGACGGCTTCACGGCCCCCGACGAGCTGGCCCGCTACCAGCGCCTCAGGGGCCGCGCCACGCGGGAGATCCAGCTCGCCTTCCCGCACTCCACCGACGAGGCCTACTACGCGGCGGGCGCCTATATCGCCGACCACTGCGACCGCCTCCTCGCGGTCTGGGACGGCCGCCCCGCCCGCGGCCACGGCGGCACGGGCGACATCGTCCGCTACGCACGCGATCGCGGAAAGCCCGTGACGGTCATCTGGCGCGACGGCCTTGAGCGCCAGTGGATCTGATGTGCCATCAACTCCGGTGTCTGACAAGCCAGTCGGTGTGCTGAGGCGACACGATGCGCTCGGTCTCGTACACCGCTGACGGCCACTGGTCATCGCTCACCGTGGTCTCCATCGCCGTATGCATAGCCGCGAGGTCCTCCTCCACCAGCGCGTGGGCGGCGATGAGAGGTTGATGGCGGCGGATCTCGCTCCACGCCAGACACGCGGCCGCCGCCGAGGACAACAGCCCCGCCATGTCGACGGAGTCGGCGAGCGAGAAGGTACGCAGCAGCGCGAAGAACAGTGCGAGCAGGGTGAGCAGCCCGATCGAGGCGGACCACAGCATGGTCGCCCGGCGGGATATCTCCTTGCGGCGGTGATACCAGTTGCGCTGCTCGATCAGCCGGTCCCTGACATACGTCTCCTTGCGTACGCTGAATGCCTTGGCGCGCAGCAGCCGCATGGGTGTGGTGATCAGCTCCCCGGCCGCCACCTCCGGCACGTTCGGGCGCGGGTCCTGCCAGCCGACCTTGGTCAGTTCCCGCAGCCCTTCCTCCAGCCGCACGGTGAACAGCCCGTCCGTATCAGTGGAGTTGGAGTCGAAGGGTGCTCCATGGACCGCGTAGCGCCAGCACATCGACTTGATGAACTCCGCTGCGGAGCGGTTGAGTTGCCAATGCGACTTTGCTCTGTGCCTCGATGAGCGGTAGCTGAGGATCAGCACCCCGGCGTACGCCAACGCGCTGAGCGCGCTGGGGAGTTGAAAGGTGTCGCCGAGCTTCAGTGACGACGGCAGCGTCGCCAGGGCCGCGCCGACGACCAGCAGCAGCAGCTGGTAGCGGGTGGCGCTGACGGCCTCGCGCTGGCGCGAGATGGCGATGGCGTCCGTGTGGTGGAAGAGCTCCGGCAGATCAGTGTTTCGGAAGACCATGCTTTGCAGTGGGCCGGGAAACCCGGTCATGCGCACCCCTGTCTGCAGTTTTGTCTTCACTCGTTAGGCGGAATGGCTTGTTCCGTACTGTCCTGCGAGAATACGAGGAAACTCTTTTGTTCCGTCTCCATGGCTTGAGTTGCTGCGAGTGGCCATGAGAGTAAAGTCGTGCCGCCGGCATCGCAACGGTGCGTGGTATCTGTGCTGGACACAACATCAAGGACGGCCCTCATGACGTTTCAGACCTCCGCGTCCTTCGCGGCTGCGAAGAAGAACCGCGTTCCGCTGGCACAGATCGATGTGCGTAGCACCGAAACTGCCAGGAGGCTGGCCCGCGTTCTTCCCGCCGCCGCCGACCGCACTCCGCGGGCTTCCACGTTCAACTCGGCGCTCTAGACTGGTGGAATGACTGGACCGCTGGTCCCATTCCGCGAGATCGTATTGAAGGTTCACAGCAGATGTGATCTTGCCTGTGACCATTGCTATATCTATGAACACGCTGATCAGAGCTGGCGTACCCGCCCAAAGGCAATCTCTGACGAAGCGATTTCCTGGACAGCTCTGCGACTGGCCGAGCATGCCAAGAGCCATGCCCTGCCCTCCGTGTCAGTGATCCTGCACGGAGGGGAGCCTCTTCTGGCAGGACCCGCACGACTGCGACGCATCTGCGAGGAGCTGACCGGAGCCCTCGCCACAGTGGCCGAGCTCGACCTTCGAATCCACACGAACGGCTTACAGCTCTCCGCGCGCTACCTGGACCTCTTCAGCGAGTACAACGTCCGGGTCGGGATCTCCCTCGACGGCGACCGGAGCGCGAACGACCGCCATCGCCGCTTCGCAGACGGACGCACCAGTCATCCGCTTGTCCTCAGGGCCGTCGAACTGCTCCGGCAGGAGCGCTACCGCCATCTCTATCTCGGCCTTCTCTGCACGATCGATGTGGCCAACGACCCGATCGCCGTGTATGACGCGCTCGCCGAGCTCGACCCTCCCCTCATCGACTTCCTGCTCCCGCACGCCACCTGGGAGGACCCGCCGGCCCGCCCCGACGGCTCACCCACCGCGTACGCCGACTGGATCCTCGCCGTCTTCGACCGCTGGGACCAACTGGGCAGAAACGTGCCGGTACGGCTCTTCGAATCCGTACTCTCCACGCTCGGCGGCGGCCTCAGCCTCACCGAATCCCTCGGCCTCGCCCCCACCGACCTCGTCGTCGTCGAGACCGACGGCACGCTGGAGCAGGTCGACTCGCTGAAAAGCGCCTACGAAGGCGCGGCAGCCACCGGATTCGACGTCTTCACGCACCCCTTCGACGACGTTGCGGCCCACCCCGGCGTCAGGGCGCGCCAGCTGGGCCTCGCGGCAGTCAGCCGGACGTGTCGGCAGTGCCCGGTCGTACGGTCGTGCGGCGGCGGGCTCTACACCCACCGCTACAGCTCCGGCAACGGCTTCGACAACACCTCCGTGTACTGCGCCGACCTCGAGGCGTTGATCCGCGGCATCGAGCAGCGTACGGCCGCGTCGACGGTGTCCCCCGCGGTCACGGACGCGGGCGTGCTGATGGCCGAGCACCAGGACCTGACCCGTACCCTGCTCGCCGAGCTCCATCAGGAGCTCGACGGGCGGGGCGGCGAGAAGTGGGACGAGGTCTGGCAGCTCGCAGGTGTCCTGGAGGGGCACGCCGATGTGCTCGACGCGGTGTACGGCCATCCGTACACCTACACCTGGCTGCAGGACACGCTGGCCGCGCTGCGTACGGGGCGGACAGAGGCGGTCTCACTCGCGCTCCGGCTGGCTTCGTACCTCGCCGCGGCGGTCGTACGAGGCGGGCTCGACCTCCCCGTCCGGATGCCGCACCGGGACAGCAGGCTCTGGCTCCCCACGCTCGGCGAACTGCGGCTGACCAGTGCCGGGGAGCCGGGCGAGGCCGAGGTGCGCCTGGCCGAGAACGGCTTCCAGGTGCGGGTGGACGGATGTGCGCCGGTGCACGTACGCACGGACGAGGAGAGCGACGGCTGGCGGCCCGTGCGCACGCTCGGCGGCGAGGGGGCGCCCGCTCTGCGGCTCGACGACCTCGACCCGTACCGCAACTGCTTCGGCGCCCCCGTGCGGGAGCGGCTCGGCGCCGGTGAGGTGGCCGACTGGAGCGAGCGGCTGGCCGAGGCCTGGGGGCTGCTGCGACAGGCCGCACCCGAACAGGCCACGGAGGCCGCGGACTGTCTGACTACCCTGACGCCGCTGGTATCGGGAGAGCCGTCACTGTGGAGGCACGGCTACGGTGCGCTGGGAATCGCGCTGCCCGGTGGCCCCGAAGAGCTGGCGCCCGCGCTGCTGCGCGGATTCAGGCGGGCGAAGCTGCACGCGCTGGTCAAGGTCACGGATCTCTATGCGCAGGATGGCTGGTGGCGCCACCCGGCGCCCTGGCAGGACGAGCCCGTTGCGGCGTCCGAGCTGCTGGCCGGGGCGTACGAACGAGTGGGCCTCGCGGCCTTCCAACCGGCCGCCGCCGACCAGGCCGAGCGCGCCCTGGAAACCCTGGAGCGCGCGGCCGAACTGACCGTCAGCGGGCGGCGCCTGCTGGACGAGCTCTGGAAAGAGGCCGGTCGTGGCTGAGGCCGGGCTCCGGCCTGAGGCCGGGCTCCGGCGCGGGCTGGCCAACAGGCTGCGCAGGCTGGGCGTACAGGACGGCATGACGCTGCTTGTCCATGCCTCCCTGCGCGCCACCGGGCTGCGCGGCGACACCGTCCGTGACGCGCTGCTGGACGTGCTGGGCGCGGACGGCACACTGGTGGTGCCCGCGTTCACCATGGAGAACTCCGACACGTCCCACTCGTACCTGGCCCGGGTGCGCGGGATGACACCCGAGCAGGCGGCGGCCTTCCGGGCGGAAATGCCGGCCTTCGACGCCGCGGCCAGCCGGAGTCAGGGAATGGGCCGGTTGGCCGAGTCCGTGCGGACCGCCGAGGGAGCCGTGCGCAGTGCCCATCCGCAGACCTCTTTCGCGGCGCTGGGGCGGCGGGCCGCGGAACTCCTCGCCCGGCATCCGCTGACTTCCCATCTCGGCGAGGACTCGCCGCTCGGAGCTCTCTACCGGGCACGGGCACAGGTGTTGATGATTAATGTGGATTTCTCCGTCTGTACCGCATTCCATCTCGCTGAATACCGCACCGGAGCGCCTCCGCGCACCTACCGTTGTGTGGTGCAGCGACCTGGCGGGGGTAAGGAATGGACGGAGTACGAAGACGCCGATCTGGACGACAGCGATTTCGACGCGATCGGCGCCGCCTTCACATGGGGCATGGAACAGAAGGGACAAGTGGGAGGAAGGCTCGCAAGGTTGTTCTCGATCAAGGACGCGGTCGACCATGCAGAGAGCTGGATGACCGAAAAGCGGTGTTGATTGACTGAACGTCGGGGGATGGAGCGTGTCGGGCTCCGGAATGATTAATTCGCTCGCGTCTCTCATCGATGCTGGGTGTGGGGGCGGGCGTTCGCACAGGACGGGGGTCGTGTGGCAGATTCAGGGCACCGAGCGGCGGACCATCGGCCGTACTTCTTTTTGAGCTATGCGCACACGCCGCGGTACGGGGCAGGGGGCCCCGATCCGGACATGTGGGTGGAGCGGCTCTTCCGCGATCTGTGCGGCCATGTGATGGCCATGACCGATCTGCCGGCCGGCGCTCCGGCCGGGTTCATGGACCGGGAGATCCGCTCGGGGGAGGGCTGGTCGGAGCGCCTGGGTGAAGTACTGGCCACCTGCCGGGTGTTCGTGCCGTTGTTCTCGCCGCGGTACTTCGCCAGCGAGATGTGCGGCAAGGAGTGGTACGCCTTCGCCCAGCGGGCGATCTACCACCAGGCCAAGAGCAACAGGCCGGCGGAGGCGATCGTGCCCGCGCTGTGGGTGCCGATGCCGCCGGAGCAACTGCCAGGTCCTGCCGAGCGGTTGCAGTTCAACCACCGTGCCTTCGGCGACCGCTACGTCACCGACGGCCTCTATGGGCTGATCAAACTCCGGATATTCGCCGAGGAGTACGAGGCCGCCGTCTATGAGCTCGCCAAACGCATTGTCAGCGTCGCCGACACTACGCGCGTCGGCTCGGGCAGCCCCGTCGACTACCGGCAGGCGCCCAGTGCCTTCGGCAAGCCCCGCGGCGGCCCCCGCCCGATGCATGTGACCGTTGCCGCGCCCACCAGTCACGAGCTGCCCGAAGGCCGCGCACCCGACTACTACGGCAAGCAGTCCCAGGACTGGAATCCCTACCATCCGGACTCGGCACGGCCGTTGGCGTACGTGGCCCAGGACCTGGTGCGCTCGCTCAACTACCAGGCGACGGTCTCCTCGTTCGACCATGAGACGCCGCCCGACCTGAGCCAGCCGCCCACCCGGCCCGAGATACTTCTCGTCGACCGCTGGGCGCTGGAGGACGAGGACCGGCGCGAGCGGCTCGCCGCCTTCGACGCGGAGCCGCGCCCCTGGGTGAGCGTCGTCGTCCCCTGGAACCGCGACGACCCGCAGAGCCGGGTGTCCGAGGCCGAGCTGGTCAAGAAGCTGGAGCGCACGATGCCCCACCAGATGCGCCAGGGCCGGGCCGCCTGCCGGGCCGCCGCCAGAGGCGTGCTCAGCATGGAGGCGTTCGGCCAGATCCTGCCCCAGGTGGTGGAGTCGGCGGCCCAGGAGTATCTGCGGCACGCCGAGGTCTTCCCGCCCGCGGCGCCCCCGGCGCCCGGAGCCCGCTCTTCCGAACGGCCCAGGCTCCGCGGCCCGATGGCCGAGTACGGCACCACGCACTACGTCCCGAACACGCGTGACATCGCCCCCGATGCGGAGGACACGGATGACGGCCAGTCGTGACGGACGCATCGTCACCTTCTATTCGTACAAGGGAGGTACGGGCCGCACGATGGCCCTGGCCAACACGGCCTGGATTCTAGCCGCGAACGGCAAGCGGGTCCTGGCGGTCGACTGGGACCTGGAAGCGCCCGGCCTGCATCGCTTCTTCCACCCCTTCCTCGACCCCTCCACGCTCGGCGCCACCACCGGGGTCATCGATCTGATCACCGAGTACGCCTGGGCCGCGACCAGCCCCGAGCCGCGCCGCGACGACTGGCATCTCGACTACGCGCGCATCCAGCCGCACGCCGTCTCCCTCACCCCCGAGAGCCTCGGCTGGGAGTTCCCCGACGGCGGCACACTCGACTTCGTCTCCGCGGGCAAGCAGAACCGCGAGTATTCGGCGACGGTCTCCACCTTCGACTGGGACAACTTCTACGACCGGCTCGGCGGCGGCCACTTCTTCGACGCGCTGCGCGAGGACATGAAGGCCAACTACGACTACGTCCTCATCGACAGCCGTACCGGCCTGAGCGACATCGCCGACATCTGCACCGTCCATCTGCCCGACATCCTCGTCGACTGCTTCACCCTCAGCGACCAGTCCATCGACGGCGCCGCCGCGGTGGCCCGGCAGATAGACGAGCGGTACGGCGGCCGGGGCATCCGGATCTTCCCGGTCCCGATGCGGATCGACGAGGGCGAGAAGGAAAAGGCGGACGCCGGACGCGCGCTGGCCCGGCTGAAGTTCGACCGCTTCCCCACCGGCCTCGCCGGGGAGGACCTCACCGCCTACTGGGGCGCGGTGGAGATTCCGTACCGGCCCTACTACGCCTACGAGGAGACCCTCGCCACCTTCGGCGACGAAGCGGGCCTGACCAACTCCCTGCTCTCCGCCTTCGAACGGCTCACGACCGTCATCACCGACCAGCGGATCACCTCGATGCCCGCCATCGGCGAAGAGGTCAGGCTCCGGATCAGGGACGCCTTCACCCGCCGCCGGCCCGCCCTGCCCGCCGACCTCTTCCTCAGCTATGTCGCCGAGAACCGCATGTGGGCCGACTGGGTGGAGTCTCTGCTCACCAGGGCCGGCTTCCGGGTCGTGCCGCGCGACGTCTCGGTCGAACGGGACCCGGCCGACCCTGACGAACTCGCCGCGGAGAACGCAGCCCGCACCGTGGTGCTGCTGTCCGGCGCATATCTCAAGTCCGCCCGGGCGGTGGAGCTCTGGTCGCGGGCCGCGGCCGAGGACCCCGGCGGCGGCAGGCACCATCTGCTGCCGATCCGGGTCGGTGACGTCCGGCTCACCACCCCGTACATCGACCGCAACCCGGTGGACCTCTTCCGGCTCGACGAGGTGCACGCCACCACCGCGCTGCTGCGGGCGCTGGACCGCCCGGTCCAGCTCCCCGACAGCGCCTCGCCGGGGCCGCGCTTCCCCGGCACCGTGCCGAAGATCTGGAACGCGCCGCCCCGCAACCCTGGCTTCACCGGACGCTCGGTGGTGCTGGAGCGGATGCGCGACCAGCTCGGCGGCGGAATGACGGTGGCCGCGGTGCTGCCCCAGCCGCAGACCCTGTACGGACTCGGCGGCGTAGGCAAGACCCAGGTCGCCCTGGAGTACGTCCACCGCTTCATGGCCGACTACGACCTGGTGTGGTGGATCTCCTCCGAGCAGCCCGACGACGTGGTTGCCGGACTCGCCGAACTCGCAGTCCGGCTCGGCGCCCAGGGCAGCGAGGACATGGCGGCCGCCTCGCAGGAGGCCATCGACCTGCTGCGGCGCGGAGTGCCGTCCTCCCGCTGGCTGCTGGTCTTCGACAACGCCGACGACCCCGAGCAGCTCAAGCGGTTCTTCCCGCCGCAGGGGCCCGGGCACATCCTCGTCACCTCCAGGAACCAGACCTGGTCGCAGTACGGGGACGCGCTGCCCGTCGATGTATTCCTGCGCGAGGAGTCCATCGAGCACCTCCAGCGCCGGGCCCGCGGGCTGAGCATCGAGGACGCCGACCAGGTCGCCACCGCCGTCGGTGACCTGCCGCTCGCCGTCGAACAGGCCGCGGCCTGGATCGCGGAGACCGCCACCCCCGTCGCCGCGTATCTGGAACAGCTCAGGGAACAGGCCGCAAGCGTCCTCGCGCTCAACCAGCCCCCCGGCTATCCCGAGCCGGTCGCCGCGACCTGGAACGTCTCCATCGAACGGCTCAAGGAGCGCTCGCCCGCCGCGGTGCGCCTCCTCCAGCTCTGCGCCTTCTTCGCCCCCGAGCCGATTTCCGCGAACCTCCTCTACAGCAAGGAGATGATCGACGCGCTCAAGCCGTACGACTCCTCGCTGCAGGAGAAGCTGGTGCTCGGCCGGGTCATCCGGGAGATCGGCCGGTTCGCGCTGGCCAAGGTCGACCAGGTCTCCAACAGCATCCAGGTGCACCGACTGGTGCAGGCGGTCATCCGGGCCCAGCTGACCGAGCAGGAGCAGCAGGACGCGCGGCACGCCGTCCACCGGGTCCTCGCGGGCGCGCGGCCCGACGACGACGAGCCGATCGACAACCCCGAGACCTGGCCGCGGTTCGCCAGCATCTGGCCGCATCTCGGCACCTCCGAGGCCAGGTTCTGCAAGGAGCCCGAGACGCGCCGGCTGATGATCGACCGGGTGCGCTATCTGTGGAAGCGCGGCGACCTGAACGCGGCGTACACGCTCGCCGACGAACTGCGCGAGGTCTGGCGCGAAATGCTGGGCAATGACGACCTGCAGTATCTCTATCTCCGCTTCCACCTCTCCAACATCCTTCGCTCGCAGGGCCGTTACGTGGAGGCCAAGGAGCTGGACGAGGTGACCCTGGAGCGTCAGCAGGCGGTGCTGGGTACCTCCCATCCGCATACGTACATGACCACCAGCGGTCTCGCGATGGACCTGGGCACCCTCGGCCAGTACGGCAGGGCGATGGAGTTGGCGACCGAGGCGCACGAGGGATTCAGCCAGATCTTCCACGAGTCCCATCCGCGTACGCTCGCGGCCGCCAACAACCTGGCGCTGAATCTGCGCATGGTCGGCCAGTACGCCCGGGCCCGCGAGATCGACCAGGAGGTCTTCGACCGGCGCACCGAAGTGCTCGGCCCGGAGCATCCGTACACCCTCTCCTCGGCCATGAACCTTGCCCGTGACCTGCGGGAAGTCGGACGGTACGAGGACTCGGTCTCGCTGCTCAGCCGGACGTACGAGATCTACAAGGAGCAGCTCGGCCGGGCCTTCCCGGGCACGCTGGCGGCGGCCAAGAGCCTCGCCGTCTCACTGCGCAGGGCGGGGCGGATCGAGGACGCGCGGCGGCTGACGACGGCCACCCGCAATCGCTATCGCGCCAAGTACACATCGGCCAACCCGGACTCGCTCGCCTGCGATCTGAATCTGGCGGCCGACCTGTTCGCGGCCGGGGAGCCGGTCGCGGCGCGGGATCTGGCGCAGGAGGTCGTCGACCAGTACGTGAGGGTGCCGGGGGAGCGGCACCCGTACACCCTCGCAGCCCTCAACAACCTGGGCATCTTCCAGTGGGGCTGTGGCGCTCCGGAGGCCGCGGAACAGCTGCTGGCGAAGGCGTCCAGGACGATGCGGGAGGTCCTGGGCGAGAACCATCCGCACGCCCTGTACAGCACCATCAACCTCGCCAACTCGCTTGCGGATCTGGGCGGTCTGGAGGAGGCGCTGGAGATCGAGCAACGGACCGTGAGCCGGCTGCGCGAGGTGCTGGGCTCGCACCATCCCGAGGTGCTCGGCATCGTCTCCAACATGTCCGTCACGCTCGGCCTGCTCGGCCGCAAGGACGAGGCGGCGCATGTGCGGGCGGAGACCGTGACGGAGCTGCAGCGGCTGCTCGGTGAGGAGCATGCGCTGACCAGGATCGCGCGGGACGAGCGCAGGGTGCACCGCGATCTGGAGCCGCTTTCCGTCTGATCCCGGGGCTCCGCCCCGGGCCCCGCGCCAATCGCCGGCGAGGCTTAATTTCCGCCGGTCGGCCTGAAGATTCAGGCACGTCTGCTCACTGGGCGCCGGGGCGCACCAGACCGCTCTCGTACGCGTACACCGCGGCCTGCACC